>NZ_ATLN01000024.1:0-98168 GCF_000416195.1 Pseudomonas sp. CFII68 | reverse complement strand
CCGCCTTCGCGAGCAAGCCCGCGCCCACAAAACCTCACTCCCTCCATACCCTCCAAATGAAGCTTTCATGACAAAAGTTCGGTAGCACATCGCCATTCCCGTCATGCCTGTGTGACGTGTTCAAGGGGGCCTGCAAGGTCGTTTTGGAGCCGGGGCGCGAAGCCGGGAGTGAGGCGATGGGGACTATGGAACGTTATTCGAAAGTGGGCATGCAGGAGCTTGACCAGCGGCTGTCGAAGATCGTCGAGGCGGCGCGCAAGCAGCCGGTCTCGGTGTATCGCTACGGCGCGCCGTGGGTCTGGATCGTTTCCCAGGATGACTGGCAGGGCGCGCTCAAGGAAGTGTCCAGCTACATTCCGCAAGGCCATTCACTGGTCTTGCTGCGTCCGCAGATCGACGACCTGCTGGATGACCATCGCGATGTGCTGCAGGGCCTCAACGCCGGTGCCCAGATGCTGATCGCACCGCAAACCGCCATGCATATCCTCCTGCTGCAACTGCTCTATTCGGTGCCCAGCGAGCAGCAACTCTACGAACAACTCAACTACAACTTGCTGTTCCGCTGGTTCGTCGGCCTGGACCTGAATCAGAAGGTCTGGAGCTTCAACGTCCTGAGCAAAGACCTCGCCACACTGCTGGGCGACGCGCGGGCAGTGCGGCTCATCCAGAAAATCATCGGTGAAGTGTTCTGTGGCGCCTTGCTGCAAATGCCGGAGTTCTCCTTGAATTTCGCGCTGCTGCACACCTGGCTGGCCCGGCACGCCACGACATCGACCGCAAGCAATTGAGCCGTATTTTGAATTCAGGGGGTGGTGTGGAGCATTTCTTCAAATCGCGGCCGGCGCTGTGGGGCTGGTTGCTGCTGGCGGTCGGGGGACCGTCGGCATTTGCCGCTGAAGGAGGGCAGGAAGCCGCAGCGGCGCCAGCGCGCCTGGTGGACGTGAACGAGTATTTCGTGCGGGGCAACACCGTACTCGATGCCCGGGCCATCGAGGAAGCGGTGTACCCGTTCCTCGGCCCGCAAAAGGCCTTGAGCGACATCGAAGGCGCCCGGGAGGCCTTGCAGAAGGCCTATCAGGCGCGCGGTTATCAATCGGTGTTCGTTGAGTTGCCGGAGCAGAAAGTCGAAGAGGGCATCGTCTACCTGCAAGTCAGCGAGACCAAGATCGGCCGGGTGCGGGTGGTGGGGGCCAAGCATTATTCGCCCGTTGAAATCCGTGATGACGTGCCGGCGCTCAAGGAAGGCGAGGTGCCCGATTTCACCCAGGTCCAGACAGAGCTGGCGCTGCTGAACAATACCCCGGGGCGCCAGGTCATGCCGCTGGTGCGCGAAGGCCAGCGCCCCGGGACCATGGACGTGGATTTGCAGGTCGAAGACCAGGACCCCTGGCAGGCCAGCCTGGGGTTGAACAACGACTACAGTGCCGACACCGAAAAGCTGCGCACGGTCGCCAGCCTGGGCTACAACAACCTCTGGCAACTGGGCCACAGCGTTTCGCTGACCTTCTTCACCGCTCCCCAGGACACCGAAAACGCCAAGGTCTGGTCGGGCTCCTACACCGCGCCGCTGAGCGAACGCTGGAATGTGCAGTTCTCGGGCTACCAATCCGACAGCAACGTGGCGACGGTTGGCGGCAGCAACGTGTTGGGCAAAGGTCATTCCTACGGGGTGTCGGCGATCTACAGCCTGCCGTCCAGCGGGGCGTGGGCCAACAGTTTTTCGGTCGGGGTGGATTTCAAGGATTTCGAGGAGGAGCTCAACCTCGGCGGCGCCAGCGACAAGGCACCGCTCAAGTACGCGCCGTTCACCTTCGCCTACAACGGCTTTCGCTACACCGAAACCAGCCAGTTGGGCCTCGGCCTGAGCCTGGTGGCGGGTACCCGCAGCCTGCTGGGCTATGGGAGCTCCGACGAAGAGTTCGACTACAAGCGCTACCGCGCCAGCCCCAGCTTCGCCGTGCTCAAGGGCGACGGCAATTACACCTTCACCTTCGCCAATGATTGGCAGACCGCCTCCAAGGCCGCCTTCCAACTCGCCTCCGGGCCACTGGTTTCCAACGAACAATTCTCCGCCGGTGGCGCCACCTCGGTGCGTGGCTACCTGGCCGCCGAGCGCACCGGTGATGACGGCTACCTGCTGTCCCAGGAGCTACGCACCCCGTCCCTGGCCACGTTCCTCGGCAGCTATGTCCAGGAGTGGCGCTTCTATGCCTTCGCCGAAGGCGCGCAGTTGTACCTGCGCGACGAACTGCCCGATCAGGAAGCCGACTACAGCCTCGCCAGCGTAGGCCTCGGCACTCGCGCGAGCCTGAGCAAATGGCTGTCCGGCAGCCTCGACTGGGGCTATCCGCTGCTCGAAGGACCGAACACCTCGAAACAGGAATCGCGCCTGCACTTCAACCTGCAAGCGACGTTTTGAACCCAGGAGTCATGTCCATGCAACGCTTATTGTTATCCCTGTTTATCTGCCTGGGGCTGGTGCTTCCGGCGACCGCCAACGCCTGGTGGCAGGACGACTGGCACTACCGCAAACAGATTTCGGTGGACACCACGCCCCAGGGCGCTGCCATCGCCCAGGCCTTGGGACGCACCGCGCTGCTGGTGCGCCTGCACACCGGCAATTTCACCTTCGACGGCGTCAAGGACGACGGCTCGGACCTGCGCTTCGTCAGTGCCGACGACAAGACCGTGCTCAATCACCAGATCGAAAGCTTCGACCCGCTGATGGGCATGGCGCTGATCTGGGTCGGTGTTCCGAGCGTGGAGGGCGGTCAGCGTCAGGACGTGTGGATGTATTACGGCAACCAGAAGGCGCCGGTCACGGGCAGCGGCCAGCTGACCTTCGACCCGGACTACACCGCGCTGTACCACTTTGACGGCGCCACTGGCGTACCGCTCCGGGATACCACGGCCTACGGCAACAATGCCCAGGGCGCGGCCGGTGTCAGCATCGACGGCGTGATCGGGCGGGCCTTGCAGTTCAACGGCCAGCCGCTGCTGTTGCCCGCCAGCCCTTCGTTGCAACACAGTGCCGGCGCGGCGTTCACCTTCAGTACCTGGCTGCGTCAGGACCAGGCCAGTGGCGAACAGATCATCCTGGCCCGTCGCGAAGCCGCCACCAGCCTGTTGATTGGCGTGAACCAGGGTGTGCCGTTCGTAGCGATCAATGATCAGCGTGCGGTCTCGACCCAGCCGCTGAACCCTGGCCAGTGGCAGCACCTGGCGTTGACCGCCTCGGGCGACCGGGTCGTGCTGTACGTCAATGGACGTGAAACCGCGAGCCTGGCGGTGGCGATGCCAGCGTTCAATTCGCCGATAGCCCTGGGGGCCGACGTTTCCGCAGGTGCCTTCGCGCCATTTGGCGGGGCCATGGACGAAGCGCGCCTGTCCAAGGTCGCCCGCCCGGCGCCGTTGCTGTTGGCCGACGCCAATGCCCAGGGCGCCGAGTCGAAACTGGTGGCCTACGGGGTCGATGAAGAGCAGTCCGGCTTCGGTTTCGGCAGCCTGGGCTTCCTGCTCAAGGCCGTGCCGATGGACGCTTGGGTGATCATCGGGGTACTGGTGCTGATGATGTTCCAGTCGTGGGTCATCATGATCCGCAAGAACCGCATGGTCAGCCGTCTCAGCGCGGCCAACGAAGCCTTCCGCGAACAGTTCGCCAGGATCGGCACGCGCCTGGAAATGTTCGCCGACGACCAGGACCTCGCCCAGCGCCTGCAACACTCGTCGCTGTGGCGCCTGTACCTGGTGGCCGTCAAGGAAATCCGCACCCGCCGCGAGCAGGGCGCCGACACTTCGTCGGTGTCGGCGGCCACCATCGAAGCGATCCGCTGTTCCATGGACGGCGTGCGCACCCGGGAAAACCAGCAGCTCAGTTCGAAGCTCTCGACCCTGTCCAACGCCATCGCCGGCGGTCCGTACATCGGCCTGCTCGGCACCGTGCTGGGGATCATGGTGGTGTTCCTCGGCACGGCCATGGCCGGTGACGTCAACATCAACGCCATTGCCCCGGGCATGGCCGCGGCCTTGCTCGCCACTGCCATGGGCCTGTTCGTCGCGATCCCTGCGCTGTTTGGCTACAACCGCCTGATCACCCGCAACAAGGAAGTCAGCGCCGACATGCGCGTCTTCGTCGATGAGTTCATCACGCGCCTGGCGGAGATGCACGGCGAAGGCCAGTCCGGTGAAGCGGCGCATCGCCGTAATCATCACGTCCAATCGACCGTACCGGCCTGAGGGAGTCGCCATGGCTAGCGTAAACGCTTCACACGATGACGACGATGATGCCGCAGTCGACAGCATCAACATCACGCCGCTGGTGGATGTGCTCATGGTGGTGCTGGTGATGTTCATCCTCACGGCCACGGCCCAGGTGTCGGGTATCCAGATCAACCTGCCCAAGGCCAGTGCCTCGGTGTCGCTGTCCGAAGCCAAGACCAAGGCGATCTCGGTGAACGACGGCGGGCAGGTCTTCCTCGATGCCTATCCGGTGACCCTGGCCGAGTTGGAAGAGCGCCTGCGCATCGAAAAGGCCCAGAGCCCGGACTTCCCGGTGATCGTGCGCGGCGACGCGACGGTGCAGTACCAGAAAGTCATTGAAGTGCTGGATCTGTTGCGGCGCCTGGAACTGTCCCAGGTCGGTCTGGTGACCGGCAAACCGAGCCAGGGCTGACCATGACCGCCAGACTTCCCATCAACCCGCCCCCGGTGAAGAGCTCGCCGTTGCGCCTGCTCAAGTGGGTCGCCGGCCTATTGTTGGGCGCTGTGGCGGCCTGGCTGCTGTGGCAGTGGGCCAACGACATGAGTGGTGTGCGCCGCGAAGCACCCAAGGTGCCGACCATTATCCCGCTGCCACCGCCGCCGCCACCGCCGCCGGAAAAACCCAAGGAGCCGGAACCCCAGGTCGAGGAGAAGGTGGTCGAGCCAGAACCGACCCCGGAGCCCGAAGAGGTCAAGCCCGAGGAAGAAGCGCCGCCGTCGCCGGTCGATGACCTGGCGAACCCGATGCAGATGGACGGCGACGCCCAGTCCGGCAACGACGCTTTCAACATCGGTGCCGGCAAGGGCGGCGGCATGGCCGGGGCAGGGGGCGGGCGCCTCGGCAATGGCACCTACAGCCAGTTCCTGGCGTTCACCTTCCAGCGTTTGCTGCGGGAAAACCCCGACCTGCGCAGCCTGGCGTTCTCGCTGCAGGCCGATGTCTGGCTCAGTGCCGTGGGCGAAATCACCCGTGTCGAGCTGGTCAAGTCCAGCGGTAACCCGCAAGTGGACGAGCAAGTGATGTCCGCCCTGCGTGCCGCGCCCCATTTGAGTGAACGGCCACCGGCCTCCCTGACTTTACCCGTGCGCCTGTCCTTGCAGGGACGGCGGCCGGGTTAACCGACTATTTGAAAGTTTGCCAACAGGAGTTGTGTGCAGATGATTTCCAATGTGAATCGATTGTCGTGGGCGATCGGCCTGGTGGTCTTGAGCCTGGCTGGACACGCGGCGGCCGCCTCGGCGCCGTCGGAAAACGCCACGATCAATCTGATCCGCCTGCTGGTGCAGCAGGGCGTGTTGAAGCAAGACCAGGCCGATGGCTTGATCGCCCAGGCCGAACGGGAAGCCGTGCAGGCCCGCCAGGCGGCCACGGCGGTTGCCGCAGCGCCGGCCGGTGCGCCGGGGGACGTGCGGGTGCAATACGTGCCGAACATCGTGCGTGAGCAGATCCGCGACCAGGTCAAGGCAGAAGTCATGGCCACCGCCAAACAGGAAAACTGGGCCCAGCCCAATACCTTCCCGGACTGGGTCTCGCGCATCAGCTTTGACGGCGACATTCGCCTGCGGGATGAGTCGCGCTATTACTCGGGCACCAACAGCAACGAAATCGTCGACTTCGCCCGGCTCAATGACAAGGGGCCCTACGACGTCAACCCCAACAGCAGCTCCAGCCTGCCGCCGTTGCTCAACACCCGCGAAGACCGCGAGAACCTGTTCCGCCTGCGCGCACGTCTGGGCATGAAGGCCGTGATTGCCCCGCAATGGACCGCCGGCATTCGCATCGGCACCGGCTCGGACAACAACCCGGTGTCCACCACCCAGACCCTCGGTGGTGGTTTTGGCAAGAAAGACATCTGGCTCGACCAGGGCTACCTGACCTGGAAACCCTCGGACGAATTGACCCTGACCGGCGGGCGTTTCGCCAACCCGTTTTTCTCCACCGACCTGTTGTATTCCGGTGACCTGAACTTCGACGGTGTGGCGGCGAACTTCAACCACAAGCTCAATCAGGGTTGGGGTGTGTTCGGTACTGTTGGCGCGTTCCCGGTGGAGTACACCAACGACACCAGCACCAGCAATGGCAGCGACAAGGAGGAGAGCGACAACAAGTGGTTGTACGGTGCGCAACTGGGGGCCAACTGGGCCATCAACGACAGCAACCGGATCAAGGGGGCCATGGCCTATTACCGCTTCGACGACATCGAAGGCCAGCGCTCTTCGCCGTGCCAGCCTTGGGCCGGTGATCCAGGCTGCGACAGCGACGGTTCACGCGTGGCGTTCATGCAAAAGGGCAACACCGTGTTCCTGCTGCGCGACATCACGCCCAACCCCCTCAACCCGTCCACCACGCCACAACCGCAATACGTCGGCCTGGCCTCGGAATTCAACCTGCTGGACCTGAATCTGGCCTGGGACACCGACCTGCCCGAAGACCTGAAACTGCGCAGCCAGGCCCACTACGTCCACAACCTGGGCTACGACGAAGGCGAGATGCGCAAGCGCTCGGCAGGGCAGTTCGCCAATAACCTGGATGAAAACGGCGAGGTGGAAAGCGGCGCCAACGCCTGGATGCTCCAGTTCACCCTCGGCAACTCGCTGGAGCTCAAGCGTGGAGGCGATTGGAACTTGTTCGCCGGCTACAAGTACATCCAGCCGGACGCCTTGCCGGACGGCTTCAACGATTCGTCATTCCACTTGGGCGGTACCAATGCCAAGGGTTATTTCCTGGGCGGCAACTATGGCCTGGCGAGCAACGTCTTCGCCACCGGTCGCTGGTTGAGTTCCGAAGCGGTGTACGGCGCGCCGTACGACATCGATGTCTTGCAGCTTGAAATCAACACGCGCTTCTAAGCGCAGGGAGGCCTCATGAAAAGGCGAGCCAAATACCCATGCCCGGCCGCGTTATTGGTGCTGGGCCTGCTACTCAGTGGCGTGGCTCACGGCGAAGGCCTGGAAGAACGCCTGCGGGCACAGCTGCGCAGCACCACCGCCCAGTTGCAGGCCCTGCAAAGCGAGCAGGCCCAGGCCAGCGCCGCTCGTCAGGCTGCCGAGAGCCAGGCCAAGGAAGCCCAGGCGCAGATCAAGCAATTGACCGCACAACTGACCAAGGCCCAGGCCCAGGCCGAACAACTGGCCGGGCATCAGCAAAGCCTGCAAAGCCAGGCCCAGGCCCAGGTGGCGGCGAGCAACGAGCAGATCGGCAAGTTCAAGAAAGCCTATGAAGAACTGTTGGTCCTGGCCCGCGGCAAAGAGGCCGAGCGCGCTCGCCTGGAGGCGCAATTGACCGAGCGTGACACACAAGTGCAGCAATGTTCGGTCAAGAATCAGCAAATGTACGAAGTCGCCAAGACGCTGCTGCATGCCTACGAAACCATTGATGTGACCGACATCATGAAGATCCGCCAGCCGTTCGCGGCCAAGGCCCGGGTGCGTTTCGAAGAGCTGGCCCAGGGGTTTGGCGACGATCTCTACAAGAACCGTTTCGATGCACCCCAGGCCTCGATCACTCACTGAATTAGCGCAAGGAAGAACTGACCATGACCTCAATGATTGAATACGTCTGTGCAAAATCCCTGACCGAGTTGTTGCAGGCCGCTGGCTATCGGGTCAACGAGACGGAGCAGAACGGCATCGTGCAATTGCTCAGCGCCAGCCAGGGCATCGGCTATGCGGTGCGCTTCGGCAATCCTGCGCCAACACCGGGCGACTACCTGGACTTCACCTTCAGTTGTGCTTTGCGGGTACAGGGCGAGTTGCCGGCCGGGTTGGCGCAATTGTGGAACGCCTCGCGACGCTTTGCCCGGTTGTCGGTGCAAGGCGAGTTCCTGGTGATGGAAATGGACGTGGTGGTGGCAGGCGTGAGCACCGATCATTTGCGCAGCAACCTGGAGCTGTGGGATCGCTTGTTGCAGGAGTTCATTGTCTACCTGCGTGAGTACAGCCAGAACGCGGCGCGGATGCAAACCCAGGCCGAGCCCGTCGAGGCCGAGCTGGAAGAGGCCAGTGCATCGTGAAAAAGCCGACCTTCGTCATCAGCGCCGCGGCGCTGGGCCTGCTCGCCGTGGCGCTGGTGCTTGGCCTGCGCCCGGGGAGCGGTCCGGTCGCCGCGGTGCAGACCGTCAACGTGGTTGCGGCCGATTCGTCGAGCCTGGCGCGGTTGGGCAACCAGCAAGTCAGCCCCGATGAACTCAAGGCGTTGCTTGCCGCACTGGCCCCTGAGGCTCGCCAGCAAATGCGTGGCAATCGAGCTGCGCTGGAAGGCTGGATCCGGGCCCGCCTGGCGGAAAAAGCCGTGTTGGAGCAGGCCGATGCCCAGGGTTGGCGGCAGCGGCCGGAGGTCGAGCGCCAGACGCGAGCGGCGGCTGAGCAGATTGTGTTTCGCGACTACTTGCAGTCGGTCAGCCAGGTGCCGGCCGGGTATCCCAGTGAAGAAGAGCTGAAGCAGGCTTACGACGCCGGGAAAGCCAACTGGACGGCGCCGGCATTGTACCGCGTCAGCCAGATTTTCCTGGCCGCCGCCGAACCGCAAACGGTGGACGCGGTGCGCCGGCAAGCGTTGGAACTGAGTAAAAAGGCCCAGGCGTCGCCCGCCGAATTTGCCGCCCTGGCCAGCCGCTTTTCCCAGGACCGTGTCAGCGCCGAGCGCGGTGGCGACAGTGGTTTCCAGCCGTTGCAGCAACTGGTCCCGCCGGTGCGAGAGGCGGTGGCGCGCTTGAAGGTCGGGGCGGTGTCGGAGCCGGTGCAGAGCCCGGCGGGGTTCCATGTCATCAAGCTCACCGAACAACAGCCGGCCCGGGAAGCGACCCTGGATGACGTGCGCGAACGCCTGACCCAGGCCCTGCGCGCCCAGCGCCAGGAACAGATCGCCAAGGCCTACCTGGACGGCATGCTCGACACCGCCACGTTGAGCATCGATGGCGCGCAGTTGAGCAAGGTGCTGGAGGAGGGGCTCTAGCGAGGTTCACACCCTGTGGCGAGGGAGCAAGCTCCCTCGCCACAGGGTGCTGTGTTGTTTGCCCCATGTATTTGTACAACCGACAGGGAGTCACCCATGACCTTCACCGAGCCCGCAGGACGCCAGGCTGTCACCGCATACCGCACGCCGTTGCGTGTCCCCGATCCCTGGCTGACATTGGCCGGCGGTATTGAACCGCAGGTGACGCAGTGTTTCCTGGTCAGTGCCCGTTGCGGCTGCTTCATGCAAGCGGCCCGTAGCCTCAACGTCAAGGCAACCTGGCTGCGCAAGCAGTTGGCGCAGCTGGAGACGCGGTTGCAACGCTCGCTGTTCAGCTTCCAGGGCAGCGCCTTGACCCTCACTCGCGAAGGTCGGCAGTTGCAGGCGCGATTGATCACTCTGGCCCACGAAAGCGCGCCGCCGCTGAACGATCAACCCTTGATTCGCCTGGCCGTGGCCGAGTCGATTCTGCATGACATCCTGGGACGCGACCTGATCGCGTTGCTGCGGCGCAACGCCAGCGTGCGGCTGCAGATCATTACCCTGGACAGTGAACTGGCGCTGCAAGCCGTCAGCGCCGACCTGGTGCTGTGGTTGAGTGATGCCCACGCGTCAGTGCCAGGGCCGAGCTTTGCCACGTTGCCAGCGGATCGGCTGGCGCGGTTGGACTATGTGCCGCACATTGCCAAACGCTATTCACGACCGGTCACACGCCCGGACTGCCTGGACGACTTGAACGACTACATGCTGGTGCAATGGCAGGCGGACCGACACGTGGACGGTTTCGCGCCGTGGAACGCCCTGATAGAGCAACGCCGGGCCGGCGTGGTGCAGGTGCAATCCTATGAATTGATGCTGGAAATGATTCGCTGCAGCGCCTGCATCGGTTTGTTGCCGCAGTACATGAGCCGCTTTGACCGAGGCTTGGTGGCATTGCCGCAAGTATTCGGCCTGTCGATGCAGCGCTCCTTGTGGATGGCCGTCAATGCCCAGGCCGAAGGCTCGCCAGAGGTGCAGATGCTTCGTGAGCTGATCCACCACACACTGGATGAGCGCCGGGATTGGTTCCAGGCATAACCCAAAATAGGAAGTAGGCCCTCTGTGGGAGCGAGCTTGCTCGCGATAGCGGTCGTCCACTCAACATTGATGCCGGTTGAAAGGGCCTCATCGCGAGCAAGCTCGCTCCCACAGGTTTCCCCCACAGCCTGGCGCGGCTTATAGTGATCGGCCTTGTCACGTCTCCAGGGAGGAGCCGCATGCCCGAATCATCGATCACCCTCGTTCGCTTCGCTGAAGCCCACATCGCCGGTGTCACCGCGCTCTACAACGACCCGGCGGTGACCCGCCAGGTGTTGCAAATGCCTTTCCAGTCCAGCGAAATCTGGCGCAAGCGCCTGGCGATGGACGACGAGCGTTTATTGAAACTGGTGGCCCTGCACGAGGGTGAAGTCATCGGCAACCTGGGGCTGGAGCAGTTTTCGCGCGTGCGTCGTGCCCATTGCGGCAGTCTCGGCATGGGTGTGGCTGTCGCCTGGCAGGGTAAGGGTGTGGGTTCGATGCTGCTGGCCGCCGCGCTGGAGGTCGCGGACAACTGGATGAACCTGCGGCGGGTCGAGTTGACGGTGTACGCCGACAATGAAGCGGCCATCGGCCTGTACCGCAAGTTTGGCTTCGAAACCGAAGGCCTGATGCGCGACTATGCCGTGCGTGACGGACGCTGGGTGGACACCCTGGCTATGGCGCGGTTGCGCTGAAGGCCCCCGCGCGCAGGCAAAGAGGGCTTTTACGTACGCCAACGTCTTGAACCTGTCATCATCGCGCTTCGCAGTACTCCCTTAATCGAGGACCGGCCCATGGACGATGTACAGCAATTGGGCGAGATGCTTCGTCACTACGCCGACAGCGAAGCGCATAAAAAACAACTGCACCAGGCCCAGTCGGCGGTTTGGGCAGAGCAGATCAAGGCGTTGTACGGGCAAATCGAGCAATGGCTGGCGCCTGTCATGGCGCTCGGCCTGTTGGAACTGAGCCGTGAGACGTATGTGGCGCACGGGCCGAGCGCCCCAGTCGAGACGTCCGGTTTCAAGACTGAAAAACTGACCTTGACCATTACCGGGAAACCGGTGGAGTTCGTGCCGGAGGTGATGGGCGCGGGCGGGCTGATTTCTTTGTCGATCATGGGCCTTGCCGCGACCCGTCACGGCAGCATTTCCCTGGTTTGCCAACCGCCATCGGTGCAATGGCAATGGCGCCGGACCAACGGGTTGAAGGACCCCGACACGTTTGCTTTCGATGCCAACTTCCTCGCACAACAGCTGCAGAGCCTGATACCGCGCGAGCGCGGCTGAATCAGGCATTCTCAGAGCAGGCAAAAACCTGTCCATTGGCTATACCTGTAGTTCCGGCCCCGCCTCGTGTGGCTTACAGGAGTGACAGCATGAAGTTTTCGTCGATGATCGGCACTGTTTGCATTGCCTCGCTCGCCTTGGCGGGGTGTTCCAGCAAAGTCACCCAGCCGGATGAGTACTCCGGGTTCCTGGGGGATTACAGCCGGCTCAAGGAAGAGAAATCGCCGTCGGGGGCCGAGGTCATGCGTTGGGTCGATCCGAAGATCGACCCGGGCAAGTACACCAGTCTTTATATCGAGCCGACGCAGCTTTATCCCAAGCCACAGCCGACCGTGAAGATCCCCCAGGGCACACTGTCGGGCATTACCGCTTATTATGATCAGGCCCTCAAGCGGGAAGCGGGAAAATCCTTGCCCCTGGCGACAGCTCCTGGGCCGGGTGTCTTGGTGATGCGGGCGGCCATCACGGCTGTCAGCAGCAAGACCGAAGGCTTGAAACCGTATGAGGTGATCCCGATTGCGCTGGTGGCGGCCGCTGTCAGCACCGCCAGCGGTATTCGCGACCAGGAAACCACCCTGGGCACCGAAGCGGTTTTTCTCGACGGTGGCAACAACGCGGTGGTCGCCCAGGTGGTGCGCAAAGGCACGGGCAAGCCGTTGTCCAACGAGTCCCAGGTCATGAAACCCGATGATGTCAAAGGGGTCATCGATGGCTGGGCGTCGGATTTGCATCAGTCGTTTCTGAAATTCAAGGCTAAATAGCCACCGCCGTTACCTCACGCGCCGGCGTCCAAACCACGACTTTTTATGTCCAACCATAGGTCGCGCAAGCATTTCGTGGTTAACTCCGGCCTCACCATTTTCAAACTGTCAGAAGGAATCCGTTCATGGCTCAAGTCACCCTCAAAGGCAACCCGGTCCAAGTCAACGGCCAGTTGCCACAAGCCGGTTCCAAGGCGCCAGCCTTTTCCCTGGTTGCCGGCAATCTGTCGGACGTTTCCCTGAAGGACTTCGCCGGCAAGCGCAAAGTGCTGAACATTTTCCCAAGTGTCGACACGCCGACCTGCGCCACCTCCGTGCGCAAGTTCAATGCCCAGGCCAACGAGCTGAACAATACCGTGGTGCTGTGCATCTCCGCCGACCTGCCGTTTGCCCAGGCGCGTTTCTGTGGCGCCGAAGGCCTGGAAAACGTCCAGAACCTGTCGACCCTGCGCGGTGCCGAATTCATCCAGGACTACGGCGTGGCAATTGCTGATGGCCCGCTGAAAGGCCTCACCGCCCGTGCCGTGGTGGTGCTGGACGAAAACGACACCGTGCTGCACAGCGAACTGGTCAAGGAAATCGCTGAAGAGCCGAACTACGACGCGGCCCTGGCCGTTCTGAAATAAGTGGAATGAAATAAGGTATTTATTACAATTGTTAACGGCCTGGCTTGTCCAGGCCGTTTTCTTTTGTGCTTCAAGGCTTTAGCCGACTATGTGCCAGGTAAGCCCAACGTAAATTGCCGGTAAAGGCGCTTTGCTAAACACCCGCCAGTGCTTATCGTTCAGCCTCCCGTAAAAGAAGTCCACGCGCCCAATGGTTGATCACTCCATGCAATCCTCTGTTTCCCGCAATTCCCGTCGCTGGCTGTTCGGCCTGTTCATCGTCTTGGTTGTCGCGGCGCTGGCCTGGAAGTTCTGGCCCAGTGGCTCGACCCAAAAGCCTGGGGAAGGGGATAAAACCGCGGCGGGGCACATGGGGCGTTCGGGTGGCATGCGGCCAGGGTTCGGTGGGGCGTCAGGGCCGATCCCGGTGCGGGTGGCGCCGGCGGTGACTGGGGATTTCCCGCTGTACTTCAAGGCGCTGGGTACGGTCACGGCCCTCAATACCATCAACGTGCGTAGCCGCGTGGGTGGCGAGTTGGTCAAGATCGCTTTCGAAGAGGGGCAAATGGTCAAGGCCGGGGACTTGCTGGCCGAGATCGACCCACGCCCGTACCAGAACGCCTTGCTCCAGGCCGAAGGCACGCTGTTGCAGAACCAGGCCCAGTTGAAAAATGCCCAGGTAGACTTCGAGCGGTATCGCGGCCTGTACGCCGAAGACAGTATTGCCAAGCAGACCCTCGACACCGCCGCGGCGCTGGTAGGCCAATACCAGGGCACGGTCAAGACCAACCAGGCGGCAGTCAACGACGCCAAGCTCAACCTCGAATTCACCAGGATCCGCGCGCCCATCTCCGGGCGAGTCGGCCTGCGGCAGCTGGACACCGGCAACCTGGTGGCGGCCAACGACACCACGGCCCTGGCGGTCATCACCCAGACCCAACCCATCAGCGTCGTGTTCACCTTGCCGGAGAACAACCTCGACACGGTGCTCGCCCGTTACCGCAGCGGGGCGAAACTGCCGGTCGAAGCCTGGGACCGGGGCGACGTGAAGCGCCAGGCCAGCGGCGTGTTGCAAAGCCTGGACAACCAGATCGATATCACCACCGGCACCCTGAAGTTCAAGGCCCGCTACGAGAACCGTGACCAGTCGCTGTTCCCCAACCAGTTCGTCAATGTCCACCTGCTGGCCGACACCCTCAAGGGTGTGGTCCTGGCGCCGACGGCGGCCATCCAGTTCGGCACCAATGGCACCTTCGTCTACGCCTTGGAGGGCGACAAGAAGGTCACCATCAAGATGCTGAAGATCGGCGCCAGCGACGGCGCGAACACCGTGGTCACCGAAGGCCTGGCCGCCGGTGACCGGGTGGTGCTCGAAGGCACCGATCGCTTGAAGGAAGGCAGCGAAGTGGAAGTGGTCAGCGACAGCCAGGAAGTGCCCACCACGCCGACCGAGCACCTGCAGGGCAAGTCCGCAGCGGCGCCCACTGAGCCGGCCGCGGCCGACCAGGCGAAAAAGGGCGGCGCATGAATTTCTCGCGACTGTTCATCCTTCGCCCGGTCGCCACGACACTGAGCATGCTGGCGATCATCCTGGCCGGCCTGATCGCCTATCGGCTGCTGCCGGTGTCAGCACTGCCCCAAGTCGATTACCCGACCATCCGCGTGATGACCCTGTACCCGGGTGCCAGTCCCGATGTGATGACCAGTGCGGTGACCGCGCCCCTGGAGCGGCAGTTCGGACAGATGCCGGGCCTGACGCAAATGGCCTCCACCAGTTCCGGCGGTGCGTCGGTGATTACCCTGCGCTTCAACCTCGATATCAACATGGACGTCGCCGAGCAGCAGGTGCAGGCTGCGATCAACGCCGCCACCAACCTGCTGCCCAACGACCTGCCGGCGCCGCCGGTGTACAACAAGGTCAACCCGGCCGACACCCCGGTGCTGACCCTGGCCATTACCTCCAAGACCATGCTGCTGCCCAAGCTCAACGACTTGGTCGACACCCGCATGGCGCAGAAAATCGCCCAGATCAGCGGCGTCGGCATGGTTACCATCGCCGGGGGCCAGCGCCAGGCTGTGCGGATCAAGGTCAATCCCGAGGCCCTGGCGGCCAACGGCCTGAACCTGGCTGATGTGCGCACGCTGATCGGCGCTTCCAACGTCAACCAGCCCAAGGGCAACTTCGACGGCCCGACCCGGGTCTCGATGCTCGACGCCAACGACCAGTTGACCTCGCCCAAGGACTACGGCGAGCTGATCCTGGCCTACGCCAATGGCGCGCCGTTGCGGCTCAAGGACGTGGCACAGATCGTCGACGGCGCCGAAAACGAACGGCTTGCCGCCTGGGCCAACGAAAACCAGGCCGTGCTGCTGAACATCCAGCGCCAGCCGGGGGCCAATGTCATCGAGGTGGTGGATCGGATCAAGGCCCTGCTGCCGAGCATCACCGACAACCTGCCGGCCGGCCTGGATGTCACCGTGCTGACCGACCGCACCCAGACCATCCGCGCTTCGGTCACCGATGTGCAGCATGAATTGCTGATCGCCATTGCGCTGGTGGTCATGGTGACGTTCCTGTTCCTGCGTCGCGTCAGTGCCACAATCATTCCGTCGGTGGCCGTGCCGTTGTCGCTGATCGGCACCTTCGGCGTGATGTACCTGGCCGGTTTTTCCATCAATAACCTGACCCTGATGGCCTTGACGATTGCCACCGGTTTCGTGGTGGACGATGCCATCGTCATGCTGGAGAACATCGCCCGTTACATCGAGGAGGGCGACAGCCCGTTGCAGGCCGCGCTCAAGGGTGCGAAGCAGATCGGCTTTACGCTGATCTCCCTGACGCTGTCGCTGATCGCCGTGCTGATTCCGCTGCTGTTCATGGTCGACGTCGTGGGGCGGTTGTTTCGCGAGTTCGCCATCACCCTGGCGGTGGCGATCCTGATTTCCCTGGTGGTGTCCCTGACCCTGACGCCGATGATGTGCGCCCGCTTGCTCAAGCGCGAGCCCAAGGAAGCAGAGCAAGGCCGTTTCTACCGCGCCAGCGGCGCCTGGATCGACTGGTTGATCGCCGCCTACGGACGCAAGTTGCAGTGGGTGCTCAAGCATCAGCCACTGACCCTGTTGGTGGCGGTGGCCAGCCTGGTGCTGACGGTGGTGCTGTACCTGGCCGTGCCCAAGGGGTTCTTTCCGGTGCAGGACACCGGCGTGATCCAGGGCATTTCCGAGGCGCCGCAATCGATCTCCTTTGCCGCCATGAGCGAGCGCCAGCAGCAACTGGCGAAAGTGATTCTCGCCGACCCGGCGGTGCAGAGCCTGTCGTCCTACATCGGCGTGGACGGCGACAACGCCACGCTCAACAGCGGGCGCCTGCTGATCAACCTCAAGCCCCACAGCGAGCGGGACGACAGCGCCACCCAGATCATTGCCCGCTTGCAGCCGCAGTTGGATCGGCTGGTGGGCATTCGCCTGTTCATGCAGCCGGTGCAGGACCTGACCATTGAAGACCGGGTCAGCCGCACCCAGTACCAGTTCAGCCTGTCATCGCCGGATGCCGAGTTGCTCAGCCTGTGGAGCGGGCGCCTGGTCGAGGCCCTGGCCCAACAGGCGGAGCTGACCGATGTGGCCAGCGACCTGCAGGACAAGGGCCTGCAGGTCTACCTGGTGATCGACCGCGACGCGGCCTCACGCCTGGGCGTCTCGGTGTCGAACATCACCGACGCGCTCTATGACGCCTTCGGCCAGCGGCAGATTTCCACCATCTACACCCAGGCCAGCCAGTACCGCGTGGTATTGCAGGCCCAGGCCGGGGAACGGATCGGGCCCCAGGCGCTGGACCAGATTCACGTCAAGACCACCGACGGTGGGCAGGTGCGGCTGTCGAGCCTGGCCCGGGTCGAAGAACGCCAGGCGCAACTGGCGATTGCTCACATTGGCCAGTTCCCGGCGGTGATGATGTCGTTCAACCTGGCGCCGGGCGTGGCCTTGGGGCATGCGGTGGACGTGATCGAAAAGGTCCAGCGGGACATCGGCATGCCGGTGGGCGTGCAGACCGAGTTCCAGGGCGCGGCCCAGGCTTTCCAGGCGTCGCTGTCGAGTACCTTGCTGCTGATCCTGGCAGCGGTGGTGACCATGTACATCGTGCTGGGCGTGCTGTACGAAAGCTACATTCACCCGATCACCATTCTTTCCACCTTGCCCTCGGCGGCCATCGGTGCCTTGCTGGCCTTGATCCTCAGCGGCAATGACCTGGGCATGATCGCGATCATCGGCATCATCCTGCTGATCGGCATCGTCAAGAAGAACGCGATCATGATGATCGACTTCGCCCTCGACGCCGAGCGCAACCAGGGCATGGACCCGCAGACAGCGATCTACCAGGCAGCATTGCTGCGCTTCCGCCCGATCCTGATGACCACCCTGGCGGCCTTGTTCGGCGCAATACCGCTGATGTTCGCCACCGGCTCTGGCGCCGAACTGCGCCAGCCCCTGGGCTTGGTGATGGTAGGTGGGTTGTTGGTGAGCCAGGTATTGACGTTGTTCACGACGCCGGTGATCTACCTGTATTTCGATCGACTGGGACGCCGGTTTGCCAGGCCTGATGGGAAAGAGGTGCGGGTGTGACGGCGATGCAGCGCTTTTCGTGGCGAGGGAGCTTGCTCCCGCTGGTCTGTGGGAGCAAAGCTTGCTCGCGAGACAGGCGCCTCGATTCTGCAAGACCGCATCGCGTCTATCGCGGGCAAGCCTTGCTCCCACATAGCGGGAGCAAGCTCCCTCGCCACAAAAGCCCAGCTATCTCTTGTGGTCAGTGGCTTGAAGTCTGTGGTGGCGGCCGATGAACCTCTCCGGCCCCTTCATCCGCCGCCCCGTAGCGACCATGCTCCTGAGCTTCGCCATCATGCTGCTCGGTGGCGTGAGCTTCGGCCTGCTGCCGGTTTCGCCCCTGCCGCAAATGGATTTCCCGGTGATCGTGGTCCAGGCCAACCTGCCAGGGGCCAGCCCCGAGGTGATGGCTTCGACGGTGGCTACGCCCCTGGAGCGTTCCTTCGGCGCCATCGCCGGGGTCAACACCATGAGCAGCCGTTCCAGCCAGGGTTCTACCCGCGTCATTCTGCAATTTGACCTGGACCGTGACATCAACGGTGCCGCCCGGGAAGTGCAGGCGGCCATCAATGCGTCGCGCAACCTGTTGCCCAGCGGCATGCGCAGCATGCCCACCTACAAGAAGGTCAACCCGTCCCAGGCGCCGATCATGGTGCTCTCGCTGACCTCGGATGTGTTGGAAAAAGGCCAGCTCTACGACCTGGCTTCGACCATCCTGTCCCAGAGCCTGTCCCAGGTGGCGGGTGTCGGCGAGGTGCAGATCGGCGGCAGCTCGTTGCCGGCGGTGCGCATCGAACTGGAGCCGCAGTTGCTCAATCAGTACGGCGTGGCCCTGGACGATGTACGCACCGCCATTGCCGATAGCAACGTGCGCCGGCCCAAGGGTTCGGTGGAGGACGACCGGCGCATGTGGCAGGTCCAGGCCAACGACCAGTTGGAAAAGGCCAAGGACTACGAAACGCTGATCATCCGTTACCAGGACGGCTCGGTATTGCGGCTCAAGGACGTGGCGAAAGTCACCGACAGCGTCGAGGACCGCTACAACAGCGGTTTCTTCAACAACGATGCCGCCGTGTTGCTGGTGATCAACCGCCAGGCCGGGGCCAACATCATCGAGACCGTCAACGAGATCAAGGCGCAACTGCCAGCGCTGCAGGCCGTGCTACCGGCCAGCGTCAAGCTGAACCTGGCGATGGACCGCTCGCCGGTGATCAAGGCCACCCTGCATGAAGCGGAAATGACCTTGCTGATCGCCGTGGCCCTGGTGGTGCTGGTGGTGTTCCTGTTCCTCGGCAATTTCCGCGCCTCGCTGATCCCGACCCTGGCGGTGCCGGTGTCGCTGGTGGGCACGTTTGCGGTGATGTACCTGTACGGTTTCTCCCTGAACAACCTGTCGCTGATGGCGTTGATCCTCGCGACGGGGCTGGTGGTGGACGATGCCATCGTGGTGCTGGAGAACATCTCCCGGCATATCGACGAAGGCGTCCCTCCTATGACAGCGGCGTATAGGGGGGCCGAAGAGGTGGGTTTCACTTTGCTGTCGATGAACGTCTCGCTGGTGGCGGTGTTCCTGTCGATCCTGTTCATGGGCGGGATCATCGAGAGCCTGTTCCGCGAATTTTCCATCACCCTGGCGGCGTCCATCGTGGTCTCGCTGATGGTCTCGCTTACCCTCACACCGATGCTCTGCGCCCGTTGGCTCAAGCCTCACGTGCCGGGGCAGGAAAACCGCTTGCAGCGCTGGAGCCAGCGGCTCAATGAGCGCATGGTCCGTGGTTACGCGATCAGCCTGGACTGGGTGCTGCGCCATCGACGCCTGACCTTGCTGAGCCTGCTGGTGACCATCGGCGTGAACGTCGCGTTGTATGTGGTGGTGCCGAAAACCTTCATGCCGCAGCAGGACACCGGCCAGTTGATCGGTTTCGTGCGTGGCGACGACGGGCTGTCGTTCAACGTGATGCAGCCGAAGATGGAAATTTTCCGCCGCGCCGTGCTCAAGGACGAGGCGGTGCAAAGCGTCGCCGGTTTCATCGGTGGCAACAACGGCACCAACAACGCCTTCATGCTGGTGCGCCTCAAGCCGATCAAGGAGCGTAATATTTCTGCACAAAAGGTCATCGAGCGCCTTCGTAAAGAAATGCCCAAGGTCCCCGGCGCTCAGTTGATGTTAATGGCCGACCAGGACCTGCAGTTCGGTGGCGGTCGCGAGCAGACCACCTCGCAGTATTCCTACATCCTGCAAAGCGCTGACCTGGCGTCGCTGCGCGCCTGGTACCCCAAGGTTGTGGCGGCCTTCCGGGCCTTGCCGGAACTCACCGCCATCGACGCCCGCGACGGGGGTGGGGCGCAGCAGGTGACGCTGGTGGTGGACCGCGACCAGGCCAAGCGCCTGGGCATCGACATGGACATGGTCACCGCGGTGCTCAACAACGCCTACAGCCAGCGGCAGATATCCACCATCTACGACAGCCTCAACCAGTACCAGGTGGTCATGGAGGTCAATCCCAAGTATGCCCAGGACCCGAGTACCCTCGAACAGGTCCAGGTGATCACCGCCGATGGCGCGCGGGTGCCGCTGTCGGCCATTGCCCACTACGAGAACAGCCTGGAGGACGACCGGGTCAGCCATGAAGGCCAGTTCGCGTCCGAGGGCATTTCCTTCGACATGGCCGAAGGTGTCACGGTGGAGCAGGGCACCGCGGCCATCGAGCGGGCACTTGCCAAGCTTGGGTTGCCCGAGGATGTCATCGCGAAAATGGCCGGCACCGCCGATGCGTTCGCCGCCACCCAGAAAAGCCAACCGTTCATGATCCTCGGGGCGTTGCTAGCGGTGTACCTGGTGTTGGGTGTGCTCTATGAAAGCTACATCCATCCGCTGACCATCCTGTCTACGTTGCCATCGGCCGGGGTTGGCGCGTTGCTGTCGATCTACGCGCTGGGTGGCGAGTTCAGCCTGATCTCGCTGTTGGGACTGTTCCTGTTGATCGGTGTGGTGAAGAAAAACGCCATCCTGATGATCGATCTGGCGCTGCAACTGGAGCGTGCCGGACAGACGCCACTGGAGTCGATCCGCAGCGCTTGCCTGCTGCGGTTGCGGCCAATCCTGATGACCACGCTGGCGGCGATCCTCGGCGCCTTGCCGCTGCTGCTCGGCGCCGCCGAAGGCTCGGAAATGCGCCAGCCGCTGGGCCTGACCATCATCGGTGGGTTGGTGTTCAGCCAGGTACTGACGCTCTACACCACCCCGGTGGTTTACCTTTATCTCGACAAGCTGCGCCATCGCTTCAATCGCTGGCGCGGTGTGCGCACTGATGCTGCCCTGGAAACTCCGCTATGACCGACCGTTCGCCTTTCAATCTTGCCGCAACGCTGGCGACCGCCCGTGGCTCGCGGGTGCTGAGCCTGGTGCTGTGCGTGGCGATGCTCAGTGCCTGCGCCGTCGGCCCGGATTATCAACGTCCCCAGGCTGCCGCCCCGGTGCAATACAAGGAGGCCCAGGGCTGGCGTCAGGCCAACCCCAGCGATGCGATGGCCAGGGGCGCCTGGTGGGAGCTGTACGGCGATGCGCAACTCAATGGCCTGGTGGACCAGCTCAATGCGTCCAACCAGACCGTGGCCCAGGCCGACGCCCAATACCGGCAGGCCCGGGCGCTGGTGCGCAATGCCCGTGGCGCATTTTTCCCCACCGTGGACCTGACCGTTGGCAAGACCCGTTCCAGCCAGGGCACTGGCAGCAGCAGTTCGAGCCTGAGCAGTTCGTCCAGCGGCATTCGCGACACCTACAGCGCCCAGGCCGGCGTCAGCTGGGAGGCGGACGTGTGGGGCAAGTTGCGCCGCACCCTGGAAGCCGACGAGGCGAGCGCCCAAGCCAGTTTCGCCGACCTGGCGGCGATGCGCCTGAGCCAGCAATCGGAACTGGTGCAGAACTACTTGCAGTTGCGGGTGATCGATGAACAGAAGCGCCTGTTGCAGACCACCGTCGACAATTATCAGCGCTCCCTGAAAATGACTGAAAACCAGTACCGCGCCGGGGTGTCCGGCAGGGACGCGGTGGCCCAGGCGCAAAACCAGCTCAAGACTACCCAGGGCGACCTGATCGACCTGATCTGGCAGCGGGCCCAGTTTGAAAACGCCATCGCCGTACTGATCGGCCTGCCGCCGGCCGAGTTCAACCTGGCCGAGGCCCAGGACATCCCGTCATTGCCGCAGATCCCGGTGGCATTGCCGTCGCAACTGCTCGAACGCCGGCCTGACATCGCCTCGGCAGAGCGTTCGGTAATGGCCGCCAACGCCAACATCGGCGTCGCCAAGGCCGCGTACTACCCGGACCTGACCCTGAGCCTCAGTGGCGGCTACAGCAGCAGTACCTACGACAACTGGGTGAGCGTGCCGAACCGCTTCTGGTCGGTAGGGCCACAACTGGCGATGACGCTGTTCGATGGCGGCCAGCGTTCGGCGGAAGTCGACCGTACCGTCGCGGCGTATGACCAGACCGTCGCCACCTATCGCCAGACCGTGCTCGACGGCTTGCGCGAGGTGGAAAACTACATGGTCCAGCTCAAGGTGCTGGAAGACGAAGCCCGTGTGCGCCAGGAAGCCCTGGACGCCGCCCGGGAATCCCTGCGTCTGACGCAGAACCAGTACAAGGCCGGCTTGATTGCCTACCTCGACGTGGTCACCGTCCAGGCCACCGCGCTGAGCAACGAACGCAGCGTGCTGAGCCTGCAGCAGAGCCGCCTGATCGCCAGCGTGCAGTTGATTGCGGCACTGGGGGGTGGTTGGGACGGGCAGTTGCAGGCGGACGAGAAGCCCTGATCAATGTGACGGGGTGAGTGGGAGCAAGGCTTGCCCGCGATGAAGGCAATGCGGTCTTTCAAGAATCGAGTTGCCTGTTTCGCGGGCAAGCCTTGCTCCCACAGAGTTCCCCCTTTTCCATAAAGTTTTCCTTGGTCATGTCGGCAGTCAGTCCCGCTTTTGGCCGATGCACTGCCTACGTACCGTCGCGCTGGCTTGTTATAGTTCAAGCCTCTTTTCAGCCGGTAAAGGATCACTGCCATGTCGCAATACCAAGCGTTCAACGTCGAACTTGCAGACAACATTGCCCATGTGCAGATCAATCGCCCGGAAAAGATCAATTCGATGAACGCCGCGTTCTGGAGCGAGATCATCGAGATCTTCCAATGGATCGATGACACCGATGCCGCACGGGTGGTGGTGCTCAGCGGCGCCGGCAAGCATTTTTCCTCCGGCATCGACCTGATGATGCTGGCAGGCGTAGCCAACGAGCTGGGCAAGGACGCAGGGCGCAATGCACGCCTGCTGCGGCGCAAGATCCTGCAACTGCAAGCCTCGTTCAACGCCGTGGACAATTGCCGCAAACCCGTGCTCGCGGCGATCCAGGGCTACTGCCTGGGCGGGGCCATCGACCTTATTGCCGCCTGCGACATGCGTTACGCGGCCGAGGACGCGCAATTCTCCATCAAGGAGATCGATATCGGCATGGCCGCCGATGTTGGCACATTGCAACGCTTGCCCCGGATCATCGGGGACGGCATGCTGCGTGAACTCGCTTATACGGGGCGCACCTTCGGTGCCGACGAAGCGCGCAGCATCGGCCTGGTCAATCGTGTCTACAGCGACACCGCCAGCCTGCTCGACGGCGTGATGGGCATTGCCCGGGAAATCGCCGCCAAGTCACCGATTGCCGTGACCGGTACCAAGGAAATGATCAGCTACATGCGCGACCACCGCATCGACGACGGCTTGGAATACGTCGCCACCTGGAACGCCGCCATGTTGCAATCGACCGACCTGCGCGTGGCCATGGCCGCCCATATGAGCAAACAGAAACCTGAATTTCAGGATTGATTGACCATGATTTCACGCTGGACCACCGCAGTACTCGATACCGCTCTTGCTGGCGGCTGGGCCGTCGCCCGCAGCCCTGAGGGCTTTCTGTTCGATGACAACGGCGCACTGTTCCCCCGCGAATGGCTCAAGCGCCAAGACTTGTCGATCCTTGCCGAGCACGGCATCGGTCACCTGGATGGCGAACCGGTCTACCTGCTGGAATTGCACAGCCCGCTGGACATTCCTGGCTGTAACTGGAAAGGCCTGCGGGCGTTCATGCTCGAGGATGACCACACACTCTACAAAGTGTTGGGTTATGCGGCACAGATCGGCACCTGGGCCCGCGAGCATCGCTTCTGTGGCAGTTGCGGCAAGCGCATGAGCCAGATTCCGTTGGAGCGGGCCATGTATTGCGATGCCTGTGAGCTGCGGCACTATCCGCGGATTTCACCGAGCATGATTGTGTTGATTACCCGCGGCGATGAAGTCCTGCTGGCCCGTTCACCGCGCTTCGTCACGGGTGTCTACAGCACCCTGGCGGGGTTTGCCGAGCCTGGCGAGTCGGCCGAGGATTGCCTGGTTCGCGAGGTGCGCGAAGAGGTCAGTATCGAGGTGAAGAACATCCAGTACATGGGCAGCCAGTGCTGGCCGTTCCCCCATTCGATGATGCTCGGTTTCCACGCTGAATATGCAAGTGGCGACATCGTGCCCCAGGAAGATGAAATCGAGGACGCCCAATGGTTCAACGTCCACGACCTGCCACCGTTGCCGGCCTCGCGCTCCATCGCCCGCTACCTGATCGACCTGTATGTGGCGCGGCGCTTAGGCCACGCTGAACCAGTGCTGCCAGGCTAGGCGCACGGTCAAGCCCAGCACCACGGTGATGAACACCGGTCGGATGAACTTCGCACCGCCGCTGATGGCGGTGCGAGCGCCGAAGAACGCGCCGATCATCACCGACAGGCCCATGCTCAGGCCGATGACCCAGTCCACTTGCCCGGAAAAGATGAACACCGACAGCGCCGCGATGTTGCTGACGAAGTTCATGCTGCGGGCCACACCGCTGGCCTTGACCAGGTCGATGGGGTAGAGCAGCAGGCTGCTCACGGTCCAGAACGCCCCCGTACCCGGCCCGGCCACGCCGTCATAGAAACCCAGGCTGAAGCCTTGGGGCGACTGCCATGTCTTCTTGATCGGTGCGTTGCTGTCCAGCGGTGCCTTGGGCGTGCCGCCGAACAACAGGTACAGGCCACAGGCGAAGACGATCACCGGCAGCATCTTGTTCAGCCACTCGGCGGGCAAGTAATGGGCGACGATGGCGCCGGTCAGGGCCCCGACCAGGGTGCCGACGAGGGCATGAGTCCACTGCCTTGGGTGGAACAGCTTGCGCTTGTAGAAGGTGAAGCTGGCCGTCGCCGAGCCGAAGGTCGAGCTGAGTTTGTTGGTCCCCAAGACCAGGTGCGGCGGCAAGCCTGCTGTCAGCAGCGCCGGCGTGGTCAGCAGCCCACCACCACCGGCGATAGCGTCGATGAAACCGGCAATGAAGGCGACAACAGCAAGGATAGCGAGCGTAGTGAGGTCAACACTGAGTTCAAAAGGCATGGAATAGGCTTATTCGGCAGGTCGCAGAAGAGCTGCGGGGGAGGCCGGTATGTTACCCATAATGGTGCACGGCTGCGACAGCCACTAAGATCGGCGACATTCCCCGTGGCGAGGGAGCTTGCTCCTGCGGGGTTGTGCAGCAGCTCCAAAAGCCTTCCACCTCCACCTGACAGTCGAATGTGTTTGCCTGGCGGAAGCTGGCCGGTGGACGAATTTTTTTTGAAATCAAGGGGTTGCCAGCCTAGGCAAATGAGTACATAATTGCGCCCATCGAACGCACTGGGACGTAAAAAATCTCAATGTTTTCAAGGAGATAGCGACGCATAGGTGTCCTGTATCCTGATCAGGTTTGTACACGGTTGATGTGGTTGCATTGCATCAAGCGTTCTGAGGCCGAATAGCAAAATGGTTATGCAGTGGATTGCAAATCCACCTACGCCGGTTCGATTCCGACTTCGGCCTCCACTTTTAAAAAGCTCTGTAGATCTATGATTTACGGAGCTTTTTTATTTGCGAAGCATTTGAAAGGTTTTGTCTTGAAAAGGGCATAAGCTACCTTGCTTCACAGGGGAGGGATGTATATATTCCCCCTCTTGCTGCACCAGCCAGGGCATCGGCCATCAGATTCTGCCGACGTTCCCATGGCTAACCGCGCTACCGCCCGAATGGCGAAACTGGTAGACGCATGGGACTTAAAATCCCCCGCTCGTAAGGGCGTGCCGGTTCGATTCCGGCTTCGGGCACCATCTAAAATCAAGGGTTTGCGAGCGAAAGCTAATGCAAACCCTTGTTCGTTTCCGCTTCTGAAAACTGTCATGGAACGGAGCCCAAGCCTCTGGGCATTTTCACGCGCGAACC
The DNA here is from genome assembly GCF_000416195.1 of Pseudomonas sp. CFII68. Classification (NCBI taxonomy): domain Bacteria; kingdom Pseudomonadati; phylum Pseudomonadota; class Gammaproteobacteria; order Pseudomonadales; family Pseudomonadaceae; genus Pseudomonas; species Pseudomonas sp. CFII68. The sequence goes on along the minus strand of NZ_ATLN01000024.1, from coordinate 72,331 downwards.
TCTACACTCGGCGCTGAGATTAGGGTGAAGTGGCCAGGCGGATATCTCCCGTCCAGGCCCTGTCGAGCACGCTAATCCTTAACCATGGAGAGGTATCGAGTGAAAACAATCGCAACGATGAGTCTGTTGGCCTTGATGAGCAGCAGTGCCGCATACGCTGGAGAGACAACGTCCGCCGATGGGAAAACCCTGGCCGTGAACTTTGGCGAGCCGACGGTCAAGCAAGTGCTGCATTATCGGAAAATGTACGACAAGAAGCCCTTTCCCGATGCGGAAATTTATTACTACAGCAACGGCTTGTACAAGATCATCTCTCAGGGAGAAAACCATTACGGTGTCTATGTCTTGCAGGGTCAACACACCGACGAGACCTACACCGTGAAGTTCATCTCCCTGCCTTCCCCGGACTGGGGAAATAAAACCGCGTATCACCAGCTCACCTTCATTCGAGGTGATGCACAGAACGTGTTTATCCAGAACGCGATTGTCGACACCGGCGAGGCCATTGCCCAGCAGAACGGGACCTACACCCAGGAAAAGAACACCGTGCTCAATCCCATCAGTACCGCTTGGAACAAGAAGTGAGTTCATTGCGCCAAAACTGAGTTTTATTGGCTTATAAAACAACAGGCTGCATGATATTTATCATGCAGCCTGTTCGGTTTAAGGCATCGGAGTCGACGCCTCACAATCGCCGGCGAAACGCCTCGAGAATATCCCGCGTGCCTTTTTTCATTTGCAACTGAGCAATGGCATCCAGCGGGTGCCAGAGGCAGTCGATGATTTCATTCTGTGGCCGGGCCGCCGTTGAATCGGTGACTGACGCTTCGAATACGTGATGCTCGGTTTGCCCGTCATTGATTCGCATCAGGTAGAGCAGGTTCTCGACGTCCAGGCCAGTTTCCTCTGCCAATTCCCGGATGGCTGCCCCGGCATGGGTTTCACCGCGTTCGACGGTACCGCCCGGCAGCGCCCAGCGGCTATTGGCTTTGCGAACCAGCAAGATGTGGCGATTGTCCTCGCAGATGACGGTCGCTCGAATTTTCATGGCCGTGCTCAATCAGTGACTGTCATTAAAGTGAAATATAACTGCAATATTTGCGCCTGGCATTAGCTGCTTCGTTCAAATGTCGAGTTTTTCAAGGTCTTATCCAATACGACCGCGACGGAGCGGGACAGACTGAGCTTATTCGTGCCTGCCATCGCTCCAATCCATCTCTCCGACCGCTAGCACTAGGTTTTCGACCGGTTATCGCCTCAAATGAATCAGCTTCAAAAAAATGAATCCATGTTGGGTGCATTGGCCGGCCCCGATAGGGGAAGGAAGCGAGAAATGACCACCGTTGAAGACTTCAAGATCAAATCCCATGAGCTCCTGGTGGAGCTTGATGCGGCCACAGCGGAAATGATGAAGCTCATATGTGTTCATCAAATGAGCGGATCGACTTGGGATGAGGCGGTCCAGCGTCAACATGAAGCCTATGAGCAATGGGTCACTTATCTGAATGAGCGAGGGTAGGTGCCATGCGCGCACCTCGGGCCGTGAGGGCAGCGGGGCCTCCACAAGCGGTCAATAGCAGGATTCTGGCATTCATGTGGTTCTCCCGTTGCGGCTTTTGCGCCAGTGCCTATCAATTTCGAGGCGCAAAAAATGTCCGCGTTCCATCAGTTTTCCAACCGGTAGAACTCAAAGGGAAACACCTCTGACGTGGGGCCTCAGCGAAACTTGGGTAGCGGCGGTTCAGCGGGCTTGAGTGACGTCAGTGCGCTCTGGATCGACGGGGCGTCCTTGTCGATGTCGTTGAGCCGATCCCGGATACGCACTGCGGTAGGGTGCCCGCCTTGGTGGTCGACCCAGTCGGCGATTTCCTTGCAGGCTGCCGCGAGCCTGGCCTGACGTGATTCCAGCAGGGTGAGCAGGGTGGTGATGGACTCTTTTTCGGACATGTCACACCTCCATTCAGGGGTTGATGAGGCAGCACAAAACCCGCCAGGGGCGGGCTGTGCCGTGGTTTAAGCGTAGTTGAGTTATTTCGGATCTGTCGAAGAATCCGGCGCCCGGTCAGACAACCGGCGCGCCGGAAACGGTACGCGTGATTTCAGCCGGATTCCTTGACCCAGGCTGGCGCGACGCTCGCCCGCCAGCGCACATCGGTAATGCCGTATTTTTCCGCAAGGGGCTTGGAAACCCGCTTGACTTTTTCCCTGCCGAATTTCGGTATGCGCCCGACCCCCGCGTCGCAGCTGGCCCAATGCCAAGCCTCGGAGTTATTCATCGCTTCTGCGCGAATAATGAATGACTTGGGTTCGCCATGAAGCATGTAGTCAATGATGTAAAGCGATGGCCCGCCCATAAATCCTCCCTAATTAGTCCTATACGGATGGATGCAAAGGCATGCGGAAAATTCCATCGAATTTCCAGACGGTCAAATTAATACCGCCCAGCGTAGAGCGCGGAGTACAGCAAATTTTGCAAACAAGGAACCAAACCCGGTTACCCTTCTCCAAGGTGAGCTTCAGCACCAAGGCCAGGGATCAAAGGCGAGGCAGTGCGGCATCAACAAAAGGCAAAACATGAAAAACATCGCCAGGGTGCTGTTCATCGCAGCCCTTGCTATTGGTTTGTCGGGCTGCATTGGCGCCCCCATCGAACTGACGCCGCAAACCGAACAACGCTTGCGCCAACAACCTCCGATCCGCTTCCTGCTGACGTTCGATGATGGGCCCAGCGCCTCGTCTATCTGGAACCCTAGCCTGGAGGTGCTGGACGCACTCGCAGACAACCCGGTACAGCCCGGCATCAAGGCGGTGTTTTTCCTGCAGACCCGTGCGCCGCGTGCCGGGGGCAGTGATATTGGCCGCTCGGTGATGCGCCGTCAGCAGCAGGAAGGCCATGTGCTGGGCTTTCATACGGCGACCTACTGGCACACCAATCACCGGTCCCTGAATCCTGACGAGCTGGAACAATCGCTCACCCACGGCAGTCGTGATATTGCCGCCCTGAGCGGTGCAGCACCCACCTTGGTCAGGCCACCCTTCTGGAGCTTCGACAGGCGCACCGCTGCCGCGTACCGACAACATGGCCTGCACATTTTGTTGACCGACCTGAGCGCAAATGACGGCAAAGTCTGGGGCATCACGATGAGTCCGCGGCGGCGGATCAACCTGACCCGGCAACTCTCCGAAGTGCGCGAGCGCATCGCCGCCGGGCAATTGCCAGTGGTGGATGGGGTCATTCCGGTGGTGGTGACGTTTCACGACATCAATCGTTATACCGCCCGGCATGCTCGCGAATACCTGCAAATCCTGCTCGACAGTGCCAAGGCGACTGGCGTGAGGACCGCCGCCAAGCCGTTCTATGATGACCACCAGGCGCTGGCGCGAGCGGCCTTGGCGCGGACGGTCGATCGCAGCACTGAACCCGTGCATTTGCCGGGGCTGTGGGACTGGTTGTGGGATTCGGATTCCCACTGAGGGCGCGACGCGTGCAGTGGGTGTCGCGACGTCCGGTTGGCCACCCTGGGCAATCAGCGTGTATGGTAAGCCGTGCACCCTTGGTTAAAGTCGGAGGTGACTGATGAGTACTGCGATGCTGACGAAAATGCACATCAACGGTTATGACGTGCTCAGCGTAAACAGCGGCCCATGGAGGGTCTGTACCCAGGCTGACCGGCTGGGCTCCTTTGCTTCCCGTGAGGAAGCGCTGGCCTACGCTGCCGCATTGCCGACCCGCAGAAGCCGTAGCGGCCGGCCTGCGAACACGAAATAGGTAGGGCCGGTACATCCAGCCTTTCGGTGACAGGTACACCATCGCGAGCAAGCTCGCTCCCACCGTTTTTCCGGGTGTTCAGCAATCGTGTGTTCACCAGAAATCCCCTGTGGGAGCGAGCTTGCTCGCGATGGCCTTGGGTCAGCTGTGATCAAGTGCGCGCCAACTCCAGTGGGACTTCCAGGGTAAACAGGGCGCCTTGCCCCGGGCCGTCGCTATGGACATGAAGGCGGCCGTTCATTTCAACCGCCGCCAGGGCGCAGCTGTGCAAGCCAAACCCATGGCCGTCCTTGCGGGTCGTGAAACCGTGATTGAAGATGCGGGCCAGGTTCTCCGGGGAAATACCTTCGCCTCGGTCCTTGACGCTGAGGCATAGCGTCGTTTCGTCGAGGATGCGGATCCCCAGGGTCATTTCCCGTGGGTGCTCACTGATGTGCGACATCGCGAACTTGGCGTTGCTGATCAGGTTGATCAGGATCAACAGCAACCTGTGCTTGTCCCCCATGATCGCAGGAACGTCCTGATATTCCTTGAGGACGGTGACATGATGCCGACTGAGCGCGCCCGAGTTCATGCGTAGCGCATCTTCGAACAGATCGCTGACATTGAGCGGTTCGATCAGCCTGGCGGCTCCCGCATAGGTTTGTTGGGTGGTGACGATTTCCTTGATGTGATCGATGCTCTTGGTCAACTGCGCCAATTCATCGATAAGCAGTTTCTGTTCGGCGGCGATGGAGTCGACCAGCTCGTTGAAATAACGCGGCAGCAACCGGCCTTTTTCATCAAGGGTAATGAACTGGCCAAGATCCTCGGCATGCTCATTCATCATTTTGACCGCTTTGGTGAGCCCGAGTGTCTTGCTGGTCCTCAACTTGCGGGTCACAAGCTCGGCGGAAATATTCACGCTGTTGAGCACATTCCCGACGTTGTGCAACACATTCGTGGCGATTTCGGCCATGCCCGCCATTCGGGCCGCATCCACCAGTTCGCGTTCGGCCTCCATCAACTCACGGGTGCGTTCCTGCACGCGCTCTTCGAGGCGTTCATTGGACGTTTGCAGCGCCTGGTTGATCTGATTGATCATGGCGTAACTGCGCACCAGCCGCACCGCCAGGTAGATCATCAACAGCGCCATCAAGCTGGCACACACGGCCAGGTAGATATGGTATTGACGGTCGGTTGCGGCGGTCCTGCGTTGTGTCTCGTTCAACAGCTCATTGATGCTGTCCAGCTCCTGGGCAACCGGAATGACGCTGATGCGATCAAGCAGGTCATTGACGACAGGTTGTTCCTGGACAACGGTCTTGACGTGCTGGATCAGGGTCATGAAGGGGGCCTGATAGGTCGCGGGCAATTGGTCGATGTAGGGTTCCAGCTCAGTTAATTTGCCTTGCGCTTCCCGGGCTTTGTCCGAGCTGGCATCAAGTGCGAACTCCAGTGTCGTCAGGGTCAATTCAAGCACATTGGACGCCGCGGTCAGGCGCTCCATGGGACTTTCGATGCTCATCTCCTTGAGCAGTGCCTGAATCTGGTCTTCGACCTGCGGCAGCGCGTCCAGGGACGTGCGCAGATTGGCGTTGTGCTGTTCGAATTGCTCTACCAGCGAGGTCTTGTTCTTGACGGCGTCCACATAGCCCTTGCGCCTGGAGGCCCACAGCGCCGCCAAGGGGCCGGAGCTATTGAGTCGCTCCAACTGCTGCCAGCGGCTGTCCGCCTCCGCTGGCGGTGCCAGTGACAGGTTGTGGTTGACGCCGATCTTCTTCCTCAGGATCTTGCCGTTCCAGTTAGCGTCGGCCTGCTTGAGTTGGCGGATGAAGTCGCGGGATTCGAAGTAGGTCGATGAGTCGTACGTGTATGACTTGATTAAAAAGAATATCAGTGCGGAAAAGACAACAAGCGCGACGGCCAACAGGGCGGGCCATTTATATTTTTTGATAATCGTGGTCACGCTATTCTCCTGTTCAGGGCGCTTATCGAAGGAGTCGGTGAGTTCCCGAGGGGGGAGAGATGCTCGAGGGGGGAGCCGAAAGGGAGGAAAGGTAAACGTCGTACGGATGGTCGTGTCGGTTTGCTTTTGCCTGGGTACACGTTGAGCTCCCTGCTAACGATGAACGTCGGGTTCATGGTTGAGTGTAGCGCTAACGAGAGGGGCCTTGCTGCGGGAGCGCTCCGGGACGGAGCAGGCGCGGCCGGGCAGGCCGCGCCTGTAGTGTTACTTGATGTCGATGAAGGGCAGGGCGCCGTTCGGCAGCACGGTGGTTGGCAAGACACCATTCCAGCGCTCGGCCTTGGTCAGTTCCACCAGGTTCTGGTTGCTGGCCAGGGCCTGGGCCCGTGCCTTGATGGCTTCGGCTTCGGCTTTGCCGCGCAACTCGGTCGCCAGCGCGTCTGCCTTGGCCTGCGCCACTTGCGAATCGGCTTCCGCCTGGGCCTGGGTTACTCGAATCTGCGCTTGCACCTGTTCGGTGGCGAGCTGTTGTTCGCGGGTCTTGACCTGGACTTCCGCGGCCATGCGCGCTTCGATGGCCTTCTCGTAGGCGTCACTGAAGTCGATGTTCTCGACCTGGACGCTGTCGATGATCACCGGGCCGGTAATGGTGGCCTTGATGGCCGTGGAAATATCGTTGACCAGTTGGACGCGGTTCTGCACGGCAGCCACGGCGTTGAACTTGCCAAAGACGTTTTCCACCTGGGTAGGCACCTGGCGGCTGATCATCCGGTCGCGGATGCCTTCAAGGTCCTTGAACTGGGTATAGACCTTCGCGACATCGGAAGGCGCGATGTGCCAGGACACGGACACCTTGAGCTCGGCGGACTGTTGGTCCTTGCTGTAGGCCTGGAGGTCTTCATAAGCCGTCACTTGGCTCTGGACGCTGATCAGGCGTACCGACTCGATGAACGGCATCTTGAAGGACAGCCCTGGTTCAACCACCCCGACCAGCGCCCCGTTGCGCAGCAGCACGCCACGCTCGGTTTCGTCGACCGTGTACCAACTGCCAAAGAATACGCATAACAAGAGGATGCCCGCGATTGCAGCAACGATGGAGCCGATGGTTTTACTGGTCACTTTTCTTTCCTTGAGTGGCTGGGGAGGGTTTGCCATAGCGGTGTCCAATGTTGATGCTGCAACCGGCATTCTGAATGCCAGACACGAAAAAGCCCTGAATAATCAGGGCTTTAACGTTAAAAGATGGCGGAGGCGATGGGATTCGAACTCATGGACCTGTTACAGTCGACGGTTTTCAAGACCGTTGCCTTAAACCACTCGGCCACACCTCCGTATTGCGTTGCGGGCGCCATAATACCCGAATGAAACACACTGTCAAACTCTCTACGTAGCTTGTTACAGAGCGTCTGTTATGATCCTTGCCACTGAATGTTTCAAAACCGGAGGAGTGTCGCCATGCGCGAACAGGATTACGCAGTGAACAACAGCGTGCAGGCTGAGCAGCTAGAGGTTAGCCGCGTCCTGCGCAACACTTATGGCCTGCTGGCACTCACACTCGCTTTCAGCGGTGTGATGGCCTACGTCGCACAACAGATGCGGGTGGGTTACCCGAACATCTTCGTCGTGCTGATCGGTTTCTACGGCCTTTTCTTCCTCACCAACAAACTCCGTGATTCGGCCTGGGGCCTGGTGTCGGCTTTCGCCCTGACTGGTTTCATGGGCTTTTTGCTCGGCCCGATCCTCAATCGCTACCTGCAAATGCAGGGCGGCGCCGAAGTGGTCAGTTCGGCCTTCGCAATGACCGCGCTGGTATTTGGTGGCCTGTCGGCCTACGTGCTGATTTCCCGCAAGGACATGAGCTTCCTGGGTGGCTTCATCACCGCAGGTTTCTTCGTCTTGCTGGGGGCGACGCTGGCCAGCTTCTTCTTCCAGATCAGCGGCCTGCAACTGGCGATCAGCGCCGGCTTCGTGCTGTTCTCGTCGGTCTGCATCCTGTACCAGACCAGCGCCATCATTCACGGCGGCGAGCGTAACTACATCATGGCCACTGTCAGCCTGTATGTATCGATCTACAACTTGTTCGTCAGCCTGCTGCAGCTGTTCGGCCTGATGGGTCGTGACGACTGATTGCATTTGTGATGAGTGAGTAGTCCGCTTTGGCGTGAGGCTGTTCACATAGAAGCAACGGCGTTTTTCAGAGATGAAAAGCGCCGTTTTTTTTGGTTTTTTTGAAAGCCTTGGGATTTACTTGCTTTGATGTGTATATCCGTTTCTCGGGAGCCGGACCCTAGGCTCGGCATGCCTGAACGAAGGCATTGCTCCGTGGGCCGCCGCGAAGGGCCATCCATGGCCCAGCGCGGCTACCTCGGCATCCATGCCGAGGTGCCCACTGCGCAATGCCTGCGTTCGGCCAGCGTGGTTTAACGGGGCGTCGAGATCAAGATCAAGATCCAAAGCAAGAGCAAGAGCAAGAGCGGGATACATGCCAGCATCTATGTGGCTGATTCACCGCCATCGCGAGCAAGCTCCCACACAGGAGAAGTTCCCACAGGAGAAACGCGATCATCCTAAGCCAGGTCGGCTACTAGGCCGCCTCGCGGTGGACGTTGATCTCGGGCGCCCCGTTAACCACGATGGCCGAACGCAGGCATTGTGGAGTGGGTATCCCGGCATGGATGCCGGGATAGCCGCGCTGGGCCATGGATGGCCCTTCGCGGCGGGCCCACGGAGCAATGCCGGAGTGAGGGCACACCGAGCCTAAGCGAGGCGCCGAGTGGTGGGGCAAAGCGTTTTTGCTTACTTTTGGCGCTCTTCCAAAAGTGAGCCGCTGTAAGAGCGGAACCCTAAGTCGCCGTTACCGCAACAACGGATATGTACACATCAATCCAATAAAAAAAAACGGCGCCTGCCCATACAAATGGGAGGCGCCGCTTTATCTAGCAGTAAAAAGAACCAACCCTGTCAGGAAGCAAACCGCCGCAACCCCACCGGTGGCACAAAAGCTTCCAGCTCGGCCTCTACCGCCTCGATTATTCGTTCCACATCCGGAGCATTCATCACGGTCGCGCAGGGGATGCCCGCAATGGCGATCATGGTCTCGCCGCTGGCACGGTCAAACAGCCGGGCAACCATGCTGCCAGGCGCATCCATGCTCGCTTCGAATCCCATTGGATGGAAGTGCCAGCGCATCAACTGGCAAGCGTTGGGGAACGTAACCTTACTGAAAGATCCTTTATTCATGTTGCCCGCCTTCTTCAATCGAGCGCTTCCTTTTGCCCATGTCAGGAAGGAAGAGCCATCATGGCTCTACCAGTGAGAACTAAAAATAGCACCTGAAAATGAAGCACATGTGGATTTTTTCAGTCCGTTTTGCGATTGGTTCACTTTTTTTGATCTGGATCACGACTTAAGCGGTAATGCCCAGAATGCCATCACGCTTGGCTGGGGTTGTCCCGAGGCTTGGGCAAGGGCTCTGGCCCGCGGCTTTTCCAGGCGATGAGCAGGGCCAGGGTCACCATCGCCAGGGCGACGGCGAAGGTCGTGTGCAGGCCGTTCGTCACCGCCTCGGGGCTGGCGCGGGTGATGTCATTCGTCGCCGCCGCGGCTGCAAACACCGCGCCGAGCACGGAGGCTCCGGTGAAAAAACCCAGGTTACGCGACAGGTTGAGCAGCCCGGCGATGACGCCACGCCTCTGGACAGCCACATCGGCCATGACAGCCGTGTTGTTGGCCGTCTGGAAGAACGCGTAGCCGAGGGTCGTCACCACGATAGCTGCGAGGTAGCCGACGGTGCCAAGGGCTGGGGGAACCAGTGACAGCATCAGGCAGCCGACGACCATGGTCGCCAGGCCGGCGAGCCGCATGGGCTGCACGCCGAAGCGATCCGCCAGGCGTCCGGCAGGCACTCCGGCCAACGCCGCGACAGATGGGCCCGCGGCCAGCACCAGCCCCACGAAGGCCGCCGGCAGTCCGAGGGTGATGGACAAGTAAAAAGGCCCGACCAGCAGCGTCGCCATCATGACCGTCGCGACCAGGGCGTTCGTCGCCAGGCCTGATACCCATGATTTGTCGCGAAACACTGTCAAGGGAATCAACGGCGATACGGCCCGGGACTGGGCCCGAATGAACAGTCCGCCGCCCACGAGCGCGATCAGCAGCAGTGCACTATTCAATCCGCCAAAGCTCCCGCGCCCGGAGGTCATGGCCAAGGCATAGGCGGCGAGCGTCATTGCCAACAGCAATGTACCGGTTACATCGAAGCGGGTGCCTTCGGGCTTCGGCGGGACTTCACGCACCGGTAGCGAATACCACGCCAGCCCTAGCGTCAGCAGGCCGAGGGGGATGTTGACCAGGAACAAGGCCGGCCAACCGAACCCGCTGATCAACAGGCCGCCAAAGGACGGTCCAAGGGCCGTGCCCACCGCCGACAGCGTTGCCAGCAGCCCCATGGCGCTGCCGGTTTTTTCCTGGGCGACCGTTTCGCCGACCAGTGCCAGGGTCAACGTCATCATGATGGCCGCCCCCAGGCCTTGCAGCGCCCGCCCGGCGACCAGCAGCCAAAGCGAGGGCGCCAGGCCGCATACCGCCGATGCCAAGGTGAACAGGGCGATACCGGTCAATAGCAACTTGCGCCGGCCCATCAGGTCTCCCAAACGGCCGACACTGACAATCAGTGTGGTGATTGCCAGCAGATAGGCCAGCACCACCCATTGGACCTGCTGGAAAGAGGCGCCGAGCGCCTCGGCCAGCGTCGGCAGTGCCACCGCGGCCACACTGGCGCCAAGGGAGGCGAGCAGCGTCGAGAGCGCAAGGCTGGCCAAGGCCCAGCGAGGTGAAAGGAGCCGGTGTGCGGGCGCGGTTGCCGACCGGTTTTGTTGCGTGTTGACGGGTCTCATCGTGTCACCTGTATCCATGGCGCTCGAAACGGAGCTGTCAGAACGTTACGCCCGGGCATAACATGGCGGAAGACGCAGCAGTTGCAGGTTATAGCTGCAACAAACGCCATCTGTTCAATTCGAGATACCGCCATGTCTTCGCCTGACCTCAATCTGCTCGTCACCCTTGATGTGCTGCTCTCGGAAGGCAGCGTGGCCCGGGCCGCCCGGCGCTTGCAGCTCAGCCCGTCGGCCATGAGCCGGGCACTGGCGCGGTTGCGTGAAACCACCGGTGACCCGCTGTTGGTTCGGGCCGGGCGAGGGCTGGTGCCGACGCCCCGTGCGCTGGAGTTGCGCGAACAGGTCAGCCACCTGGTGCAGCAGGCCCAGGCGGTGCTGCGGCCAGTGACGACCCCGGATCTTGGGCGCTTGAGCCGAACTTTCACGTTGCGCACCCGTGAAGGGTTCGTGGAGAACTTTGCCATCGACCTGATCACTCGCATCCACGAGCAAGCGCCCGGCGTGCGCCTGCGTTTCGTGGAAAAGACCGACCGCGACAGCACGGCGCTTCGCGAAGGCGGCGTGGACCTGGAGACCGCCGTCGTGGACAAGGACACCAGCCCGGAACTGCGAACCCAGGCGTTGTTCAGCGACCGTTTGATCGGCGTAGTGCGCGCGGGACACCCGCTGAGCCAGACAACAGTGAGCGCCGCCGGTTATGCCGCAGGTGGGCATGTCGGTGTGTCGATGCGCGGCCTGGATCATGGCCTCATCGACCAGGCCCTGGCGGCTCTGAATCTGTCCCGGGAAATCGTCACCAGCGTGCCAGGCTTTTCCTCGGCGCTGGGCTTGGCCCGCGCCAGCGACCTGATTGCCAGCGTGCCCGAACGCTACACCGCGAGCCTGCGGGTCGGCCTGCACAGTTTTGCGCTGCCGTTTCCAGTACCTGGGTTCACGATCGCCATGCTCTGGCATCCGCGGATGGACGCCGACCCTGTGCATCGCTGGCTTCGAGGCTGTCTGCGGGAAGTGTGCGCACGTAAAACAGTAGAGGTTTAGTAGATATTGATTAATAGCATTTCGCTGGCACTTAGTTGGAGAAAGTGCGACATCTTCCACAAATTGTTAGTTATCGATATTTAATATTTAAATAGAAATTTGTCTGACAATCCTTGGCTCAGGCAGTTTAATGCGCACACTAACGAGGCAGAAACCTATTGTTTGTTGGCATTATGGAGAAACCGTGAAATTGAACGAAAAAAATTGCTAGACGTTTGATTTCCAATTGTGTCAGGTTTCTTGCGTCCTCATTGGGCGAGTGATAGGACGATCTCGCCAGAGATTGTCTGTCTGACTAACTCTATTCCATTTGCAAATAAGGAAGTGTGTTTATGTCGAAAGTCAAAAGCAGCGCTATCGATTCTGCCGAACAACTCCTCTGGGCGCCGCAATCATTGGCGGCTCCCAGTAATGCGTTCAACCAGATCAATAGTTTCAGCCACCAATACGACCGGGGCGGCAACCTGACCGTCAACGGCAAACCGTCGTACTCCGTCGACGAGGCGGCCACTCAGTTGCTGCGCGACGGCGCGGCTTACCAGGACCGGGACGGCAGCGGCAAGATCGAGCTGACCTATACCTTCCTGACGTCCGCCTCTTCCAGCACCATGAACAAGCATGGGATCAGCGGCTTCAGCCAGTTCAGTGCGCAGCAGAAAGGCCAGGCAGCCCTGGCCATGCAATCCTGGGCGGACGTGGCCAATGTCACCTTCACCGAAAAAGCCAGCGGCGGCGACGGTCACATGACCTTCGGCAACTACAGCGGCGGCCAGGATGGCGCGGCGGCGTTCGCTTATCTGCCGGGGACGGGTGCCGGCTATGACGGGACCTCCTGGTACCTGATCAACAGCAGCTACACCCAGAACAAGACCCCGGACCTGAACAACTACGGCCGCCAGACCCTGACCCACGAAATCGGTCACACCCTCGGCCTGGCCCACCCGGGTGACTACAACGCTGGCGAAGGCAGCCCGACCTACGATGACGCCACGTATGGCCAGGACACCCGTGGCTACAGCCTCATGAGCTACTGGAGCGAAAGCAATACCGACCAGAACTTCAGCAAGGGCGGCGTCGAAGCCTACGCCTCCGCTCCGCTGATGGATGACATCGCGGCCATCCAGAAGCTCTACGGTGCCAACACCACGACCCGTACCGGCGATTCGACCTACGGCTTCAACTCCAACACCGGTCGTGATTTTCTCAGTGCGTCTTCGTCGTCGGACAAAGTGGTGTTTTCGGTATGGGACGCGGGCGGGCGCGATACCCTGGATTTCTCCGGTTTTACCCAGAACCAGAAAATCAACCTCAATGACGCCTCGTTCTCCGATGTTGGCGGCATGGTGGGCAATGTGTCCATCGCCCAGGGTGCCGTCATAGAGAACGCCATCGGCGGTTCGGGCAGCGACTTGCTGATTGGCAACACGGTGGCCAACGAACTCAAGGGCGGCGCGGGCAACGACATCCTTTGGGGCGCTGGTGGCGCAGACAAGCTCTGGGGTGGCTCGGGTTCGGACACCTTTGTTTTTGCCGCCAGTTCCGATTCGCGGCCGGGGGCGACGGACCAGATTCTCGATTTCGTCAGCGGCCTGGACAAGATCGACCTGACCGGTATCACCAAGGGCGCGGGCCTGCACTTCGTGAGTGCGTTCACCGGTGCGGCGGGCGATGCGGTGTTGTCGACATCGGGTGGCAACAGCCTGCTGTCGGTGGACTTCTCCGGGCACGGCGTGGCTGACTTCCTGGTCAGCACCGTTGGCCAGGCAGCGGTCTCGGATATCGTGGCCTGATGCTAAACCCTGTAGGAGCTGTCGAGCGGAGCGAGGCTGCGATCTTTCCCCAGGCACCTGAGTCTCAAGCGAAAAGATCGCAGCCTCGCTTTGCTCGACAGCTCCTACAGGACCCCGGCCAGGATGGAAAAAATGCGTAGGAAATTCATGCCCAGTAGCGCTCAGGCAACCGCCGGGTTGCTCGCTACACTGATGATGTTTTGTGGAGAAGTCGCCATGGCGCGCAGCCTGTTGTTAGCAGAACCCTCGCAGTTGGCCGGTCAGTGGCTGGCCGTTTTGTCGAGCCCGCAGGACACCGCGCAAAGCCAGGCGATGCAGGACAAACCGTCCAACACTTGCCTTGTCGAGCTCAAGGCGGACCAGACCCTCGGTGGGCAGACCGAATGCCTGGGTCGCTGGCTGGGGGATGAACCGGTCCATTGGTTTACCGAACCCGATGGTCTTTCCCTCATTGGCAGGCAGAACTCTAGAGTGCATCTGGGGATGCGCCAAGAACATCATTATCAAGTCACTTTGAAGTCCGGCCTAATACTCAGGCTTGAGCGCCCGATCGAGCGTTAACAAATTGTTACGTTTACCCCGGAACAAGACGCGTATGTTCAATCAGGCGTGCGCATCGGCCGGGGCCGATTTAATAATTAAAGATTGGTAGTGCATAACAGCCGTATATCCGGCGAAGCCAACAGCAGGAAGAATCATGACTAAGAGCCGGGGCGCTGTCGCCGTGCCGCTGTTTAAAGCGCTGGGCGCTTATAAAAACATTCTGATCAGTGTCGGTTGTTTTACTGCGTTGATTAACGTCTTGATGCTTGCGCCTTCAATATACATGCTCCAAGTGTATGACCGCGGGTTGTCATCCCAAAACGAAACCACGCTGGCGATGTTGTCATTGATGGTCGTCGGTTTCTTCGTATTCATCGGGCTGCTGGAAATGGTCCGCAGCTTCGTGGTCATCCGCATCGGCAGCCAGTTGGAGAGACGCTTCAATCTCCAGGTGTACCAGGCCGCGTTCGAGCGCAATCTGCGCCAGGGAGAAGGCAACGCCGGGCAATCCCTGGGCGACCTCACGCATATTCGCCAATTCCTCACCGGGCCGGCGCTGTTCGCTTTCTTCGACGCGCCGTGGTTTCCCATCTATCTGCTGGTGATCTACCTGTTCAACGTGTGGCTCGGCGTGTTTGCCTCCGTCGGCACGCTGCTGCTGATCGGCCTGGCCTGCCTGAACGAGGCCATGACCAAAAAAGCCTTGGGGCAGGCCAGCGTCTACTCGCAACAGTCCAGCCAACTGGCTACCAGCCATTTGCACAACGCCGAGACGATCCAGGCCATGGGCATGCTCGGCGCGCTGCGCAGCCGCTGGTTTGCCGTGCACTCGCGGTTTCTCGGCTTGCAGAACCAGGCCAGCGACACCGGCGCGGTCATCAGCTCCCTGAGCAAGACCCTGCGCCTGTGCCTGCAATCGCTGGTGCTGGGCTTGGGCGCACTGCTGGTGATCAAGGGCGACATGACCGCCGGGATGATGATTGCCGGCTCGATCCTGATGGGACGGGTATTGAGCCCCATCGACCAGTTGATCGCCGTGTGGAAGCAATGGAGCGGCGCCAAGCTGGCTTACCGGCGTCTCGACGCGCTGTTGCAGGCGTTTGCGCCCCAGGATGACGGCATGACGCTGCCAGCGCCCAAGGGCCAGGTGAGCTTCGAACAAGTGAGCGCGGGACCACCAGGACAACGCAGCGCGACGCTGCAGCAGGTCAGCTTCAGCTTGGCTGCCGGGGAAGTGCTCGGTGTGCTGGGGGCGTCCGGTTCCGGCAAGTCGACCCTGGCCCGAGTCCTGGTGGGGGTGTGGCCGACCCTCGCGGGTACGGTGCGCCTCGACGGGGCCGACATTCATCGCTGGAATCGCGAGCAACTTGGCCCGCACGTTGGTTATCTGCCCCAGGACATCGAGCTGTTCAGCGGCAGCATTGCCGAGAACATCGCCCGGTTTCGCCAAGCCGATCCGCAAAAAGTCGTCGCCGCCGCGCAGCAGGCCGGGGTCCATGAGCTGATCCTGCGCCTGCCCCAAGGCTATGACACGGTGCTGGGGGAGGACGGCGGTGGTTTGTCCGGCGGGCAGAAACAACGGGTTGCGCTGGCCCGGGCGATGTACGACCGGCCGAGCCTGGTGGTGCTCGACGAACCCAACTCCAACCTCGACACGGTTGGCGAAGCGGCGCTCGCCAGTGCCATCGCGCAGATGAAGGCCCAGGGCAGCAGTGTCGTGCTGGTCACCCATCGCTCCTCGGCACTGGCCCAGGCCGACAAGTTACTGGTGCTCGACGAAGGCCGGCTACAAGCCTTCGGCCCAAGCCAGCAAGTGTTGCGGGCGCTGTCCGGCCAGTCGGGCTCACAGGACAACGCGCCGCGCAGCTCACCGCCGAACAGTCCCCAGGCGGCCCCCAACGGACTGAGCATGAGTCGCCAGTACCAGGTCGCCAGCAAACCCGCTGGTGTATGAGCAAGGAGCGCGACATGAATCTCGAACATTCTCAGGACGTTGAGCAGCCGGAGCGCGATGCCCGTTTCTTCACCCGCATGGGCTGGGCATTGGCGCTCATTGGCGCGGGCAGTTTTTTCACCTGGGCCAGCCTCGCGCCGCTGGACCAAGGCATCCCGGTGCAAGGCACCGTGGTGGTTTCAGGCAAGCGCAAGGCGGTGCAATCGATGAGCGCCGGCGTAGTCAGCCGGATCCTGGTGCGCGAAGGCGAAGCGGTGAAGCAGGGCCAGCCGCTGTTTCGCCTGGACCAGACCCAGGCCGCCGCCGATGTCCAATCATTGCAGGCGCAGTACCGAATGACCTGGGCGAGCCTGGCGCGCTGGCAAAGTGAGCGGGACAACCTGTTGCAGGTGAGTTTTCCGGCTGAGCTGAGTCGCGATCCCGATCCACGCCTGGCCCTGGTGCTTGAAGGCCAGCGGCAACTGTTCAGCAGTCGCCGCGAAGCCTTCGCCCGGGAGCAGGCGGCGTTGCGCGCCAGCATCGAGGGCGCCGCGGCGCAATTGGCGGGCATGCGCCGGGCCCGCAGCGACCTGACCGCCCAGGCCGAATCCCTGCGCCTGCAACTGGGCAACCTGCAACCCTTGGCAGACAACGGCTACATCCCGCGCAACCGCCTGCTGGACTATCAACGCCAACTGTCGCAAGTACAGCAGGAACTGGCGCAGAACAGCGGCGAAAGCGGGCGGGTGGAGCAGGGGATCGTCGAGTCGCGCCTGAAGCTGCAGCAGCATCACGAGGAATACCAGAAAGAGGTGCGTAGCCAGTTGGCCGACGCCCAGCTCAAGAGTGAAACCCTGCAACAGCAACTGAAATCCGCCGGCTTCGAGCTGCAACACAGCGAAATCCTCGCCACCGCCGACGGCATCGCCGTCAACCTGGGGGTGCACACCGAGGGCGCGGTGGTGCGCCAGGGCGACACCTTGCTGGAAATCGTCCCCCAGGGCACGCGGTTGGAAGTGGAAGGGCATTTGCCGGTGCACCTGATCGACAAGGTCGGCCCGCATTTGCCGGTGGACATCCTGTTTACCGCCTTCAACCAGAACCGCACGCCGAGGGTGCCGGGGGAAGTCAGCTTGATTTCTGCCGACCAGATGCTCGATGAGAAGACCGGCGCGCCGTATTACGTCCTGCGCAGCAGCGTCAGCGACGTGGCGATGGACAAGCTCAACGGCCTGGTGATCAAGCCCGGCATGCCGGCCGAGATGTTTGTGCGCACAGGCGAGCGCTCATTGCTCAACTACCTGTTCAAACCGCTGCTCGACCGAGCCGGCTCTGCGTTGACCGAAGAATAAGGATGTCCGACGCGATGAAGCGTTTCTATTGGCTGGCCGTGCTGGCCGTTTCCGTGTGCAACAACGCCTGGGCCATGGGGCCCTTCGAGTTCTACGAGCAGGCCCTGCGCAATGACCCGGTCTACCTGGGCGCGATCAAGGAGCGCGATGCGGGCCTGGAGAACCGCGCCATTGGCCGCGCCGGGCTGTTGCCGCACCTGGGCTACAGCTACAACAAGGGCCGCAACCAATCCAAGGTCACGTACCTCAATGACCGTGGCGCCAGCCAGCATGACGATCGCAACTACAGCAGCTACGGCTCCAGCCTGACGCTGCAACAACCGTTGCTGGACTACGAGGCTTACGCCGCCTATCGAAAGGGCGTCGCCCAGGCGTTGTTCGCCGACGAAAGTTTTCGTGGCAAGAGCCAGGAGTTGTTGGTGCGGGTGCTGAGTCATTACACCCAGGCGCTGTTCGCCCAGGACCAGATCGACATTGCCCAGGCCAAGAAAAAGGCGTTCGAGCAGCAGTTCCAGCAGAACGAGCATCTGTTTCGCCAGGGCGAAGGGACGCGCACCGACATCCTCGAGGCGCAGGCGCGCTATGAACTGGCAATCGCCGAAGAGATCGAGGCGCGCGATGAGCAGGACGCCGCCTTGCGTGAGCTGGGCTCGCTGATTGGCGTTCCGGCCCTGGATATCGGCGACCTGGCGCCGCTGCACGACACCTTCCAGACCTTTGCCTTGCAACCGGCCAGTTTCGACACCTGGCACGAACTGGCGGTGAGCAATAACCCCAGCCTGGCGTCCCAGCGCCAAGCCGTGGACGTGGCGCGTTTCGAGGTGGAGCGCAACCGCGCCGGGCACCTGCCCAAGGTCAGTGCCTACGCAACGATGCGCAAGAACGAATCGGAAAGTGGCAACACCTATAACCAACGCTACGACACCAACACCATCGGCCTGGAAGTCAGTGTGCCGCTGTACGCCGGTGGTGGGGTCTCGGCGTCGACCCGCCAGGCCAACCGCCATATGGAACAGGCCGAATACGAGCTGGATGCCAAGACCCGCGAGACGCTGATCGAACTGCGCCGCCAGTTCAGCGCTTGCGTGTCGGGGGTGAACAAACTGCGGGCTTATCAGAAGGCCCTGAGCTCCGCCGAAGCGCTGGTGGTCTCGACCCGGCAAAGCATCCTTGGCGGCGAGCGGGTCAACCTCGATGCGCTCAATGCCGAGCAACAGCTCTACACCACCCGCCGCGACCTGGCCCAGGCCCGTTACGACTACCTCATGGCCTGGACCAAGCTGCATTACTACGCCGGCACCCTCGGCCCGCAGGACCTGGCGAAGGTGGATGAGGCGTTTGTGTCCCGGGCAGGTATTCAATGACCGCGCGGATGCCGTTGTGGCGAGGGGATTCCAACAACAAAAGAGGGCAACAACCATGGGTATCTACGACTACAAGAACCTCGGCACCGCCGAATCCAAGGCTCTGGTCAGCGACGCAATGGCGATCATGCTGTATTCCTACCACAACCTCGACAACGGTTTTGCCGCCGGGTACCAGCTCAACGGCTTCGGTGCCGGGCTGCCGGCGACCCTGGTCACTGCGGTGCTGGGGAGCACCGATTCCCAAGGGGTGATTCCCGGCGTGCCGTGGAACCCCGACTCGGAAAAACTGGCCCTGGAGGCGGTGCAGAAGGCTGGCTGGACACCCATCAGCGCCACGCAACTGGGCTACGCCGGCAAGGTGGATGATCGCGGGACATTTTTTGGTGAAAAAGCCGGCTACACCACCGCGCAGGTCGAGATCCTCGGCAAGTACGACGCCGTGGGGCACTTGCAGGAAATCGGTGTGTCGTTTCGCGGCACCAGCGGGCCTCGGGAAAACCTGATTGGCGATTCCATCGGTGACGTGATCAACGACCTGATGGCCGCGCTGGGGCCCAAGGACTACGCGAAAAACTACGCCGGCGAAGCCTTTGGCAACCTGCTGGGGGACGTCGCGAAGTTTGCCCAGGCCCATGGCCTGACGGGCAGCGACGTGCTGGTCAGCGGCCACAGCCTGGGCGGGTTGGCGGTCAACAGCCTGGCGGACTTGAGCGCCAGCCAATGGTCGGGGTTCTACGCCGATGCCAACTACATCGCCTACGCCTCGCCAACCCAGAGCAGTACCGACAAGGTCTTGAACATCGGTTACGAGAACGATCCGGTGTTCCGCGCCCTGGACGGCTCGACGTTCAACCTCGCGTCGCTGGGTGTGCACGATGGGCAACAGGAATCGGCCACCAACAACATCGTCAGCTTCAACGACCACTACGCTTCGACGGCCTGGAACGTGTTGCCGTTTTCCATCCTCAACATCCCCACCTGGATTTCCCACCTGCCTACCGGCTATGGCGATGGCATGGGCCGGATCATGGGGTCGGCGTTCTACGACCTCACCGAAAAAGACTCCACCATCATCGTCGCCAACCTGTCTGACCCTGCGCGCGCCAATACTTGGGTGCAGGACCTCAATCGCAATGCCGAAACCCACACCGGCAGCACGTTCATCATCGGCAGCGACCGCAATGACCTGATCCAGGGTGGCCAGGGCAACGACTACCTGGAGGGCCGCGCCGGCAATGACACCTTTCGCGATGGCGGTGGCTACAACGTGATATTGGGTGGGCAGGGCAACAACAGCCTGCAACTGCAGCAGTCGGTGAAGGATTTCAGTTTCGCCCACGACGGGGCCGGAACGCTGTACATGCGCGACGTCCATGGCGCGGTCAGCATCACCCGCGACATCGGCATGTTAGTCAGTAAGGAGCCTGGGTTGTTCTGGGGGCTTCTCAAGGATGAGGTGAGCCACAGCGTCACCGCCAATGGCCTGGTGGCCGGCGCCAACCTGACGGCGTATGCCTCCTCGATCAATGGCAGCGCGGCCAACGACACCCTGGTGGCAGGGGCGAAGGGTGACTGGCTGTTCGGCCATGACGGCAACGATGTGCTGGTGGGCGGCGCGGGTAACGACACCTTCGTCGGTGGGGCGGGCAATGACCAGATGCAAGCGGGGGGCGGCAGTGACACCTTCCTCTTCAACGGCACCTTCGGCCAGGACCGGATCAGCGGCTACGACGCGGGGGACAAGCTGGTGTTCCTCGGCGTGCCGGGCGCCGGGGCAGGTGATGACTACAGCCAGTACCTGTCACAAGTGGGCAATGACACGCTGCTCAAGATCGGCGACAGTTCCGTGACGCTGGTGGGCGTTGGGCTGGGTCAGGTAGGGGGCGAAGGGATCGTGTTCGCCTGATATCGCTATCGCGAGCAGGCTCGCTCCCACAGTGGAACTCGGGTGTATGCAGTATTTGTATTCACCACCGAACCTCTGTGGGAGCGGGCTTGCTCGCGAAAGCGGTGGGTCAGCTTGCATTGATGTTGAATGTACAGGCCCCTTCGCGAGCAAGCCCGCTCCCACAGTAGTTCAAAGGTGTATGCAGGATTTGTGTTCACCACCAAACCTTTGTGGGAGCGAGCTTGCTCGCGATGGCGGCCTACCCGGCGAATCACTGGTAATCAGTCTTCCTTGCGAATGGTTGCCACATCATCGGCGCGGACCCGGACTTTCCTCCCGGAAATATCCTCGAACTCGTAGAAACCATCGACGGTGCGAGTATTGGGGGTGTCCTTGGTCAAATACTGGGTACCGTTTTGCAAGGTCACTACAGTGGGCGACGCGCAGCCAGCCAGCGCCAGAAATGCCACGGCGACCATGGGCAGGCCCAGAAACCTGATGTTCATAACCATAACCTCTCAATCAAAAGGACACGGAGCAACTGATTCGACCGCGCCATCACATTAGCTAACCGCCATTGGTCTCGCTTGCCGTAGGAAAGTTCATCGCTAGCTGAAGGATTTCACCTTAAATATAGGAGACCGTTCATCTTTTGCTGTTGCCTGGCTGGTTTACAGCTGTTATCTGTATGCATAACCAGTATCCCGATTCCCTTGGCGTTTCTTTCCGTGGCAGCCCGTTCTCTCGACGATCCGTTTTACTACCTGAACAACTTCCAGCAGGTGCTCGCTTGGTTGACGCAGCGGTATGCCGATGTGCTCAGCACTGAAGAGCAGCGCTTCATCGAGCACTTCGCCGCGCTGCCGCGTGGCGCCCGGGGCTTGCTGGTGCGGATGGTGATGCGCAAGGGGCTACGGTTTCGTCATAGCAAGCTGCATTACCCGGAAATTGGCGACATCGGCGCCGCCGTCGCGCCACTGCTGGCGCTGGGTTGGGTCGAGGAACAGGCCCCCATTGGGCTCGTCGAGCTGTTTGAGGTGCTGCTCAAGCCGGAAATCCTCCTTTGCCTGGGCCATCTGATCGAACACCCCAAGGCGAAAAAGACCGAATGGCTCCAGGCCTTGGACGAACGCCTCAACCAGCCCCAGCCGTTCGATGTCTGGTGCCCGCAGTTGGACGACCGGCTGTACAGCCTGACGATCATGAATCTGTGCGACCGGCTGCGGTTGATGTTTTTCGGCAACCTTTATCAGGATTGGTCGGAATTCGTCCTGGCGGACCTGGGCATCTTCACCTACGAAACCGTCGAGTTCAGCGCCGAGTCACGGGGTTTGCGCAGCCGTGAGGACGTCGATGCCTGTCTGTTCCTGCACGACTGCCAGCAACGCTTCGAAGCCGGCGAGCCCCTGGAAGAGATCGTCGCCCAGGTCAACGAGCTGTCCCTGGACAGTCCGTGGCTGGAGCGGCGCCGGGCCAAGTTGTTGTTCCTGATCGGCCAGCACGGCGAACGCATCGGCGACTTGGCCTTGGCCTTGGGCATCTATCGCGATTGCACCTACCCGGGCGCGCGGTTGCGGATGGTCCGGGTACTGGAGCGCATCGGCGAATACACCCTGGCCCTCGAACTGGGCGAGGCGGCGGCGCAGGCACCGCAAAGTGCCGCCGAAACCCAGGCCTTGCTGCGGATCGTGCCCCGTCTGCGGCGCAAGTTGGGCGGCCCGCCAGTGCCACGGGCCATGGCCCGGGAAGTGGAACGCCTGGAGCTGCACCTGCCGCGCGTCGATCCGGCCTTATCGGTGGAGTACCACGTCCAGGCCCACCTGCACGACGAAACCGCGCCAGTGCATTACGTCGAGAACAGCCTGATCAATTCGCTGTTCGGCCTGCTGTGCTGGCCGGCGATTTTCGCGCCGTTGCCGGGCGCGTTTTTCCACCCGTTCCAGCGCGGGCCGGTGGACCTGCTCAACGAGGATTTCCACGCCCGTCGCGCCGAGCTGTTCGCCGCTTGCCTGGCAGAGTTGGACGATGGCCGCTATCGGCAGACCATCGGCCGTCGCTACGCCGAAAAATGGGGTGTGCAGTCGCCTTTCGTATTCTGGGGCGCGCTGTCCGAGCCCTTGCTGGAACAAGCCCTCGATTGCCTGCCGGCCGCGCATCTCAAGCACTGGTTTGACCGTCTGCTGCTGGACATCAAGGCCAATCGCGCCGGCATGCCGGACCTGATCCAGTTCTGGCCGCAGCACAAGACCTACCGCATGATCGAAGTCAAAGGCCCCGGTGATCGCCTGCAAGACAACCAACTGCGCTGGCTGGAGTTCTGCCATGAACACCAGATGCCCGTTGCCGTTTGTTATGTGCAATGGGCAGAGTCAGCCATCGCGAGCGAGCTCGCTCCCACAGTGGGCGAGCCACTACAGAACACCTGTGTAAGTGAGCTTGCTCCCACCGTGGATGAGTCACCACAGATCACCTGTGGGAGCGAGCTTGCTCGCGATGGGGCCGCATGAACCCGGCGCCCAGCTACAGCATCGCCGTACGGGCGTTGTGTGAGTTCACCGCCAAGGTGGGTGATCTTGACCTGCGCTTCACGCCGTCGCCCACGGCCCTGGAAGGCATTGCCGGCCATCGTACCGTCGCCTCGCGGCGCAGCGAGGGTTATCAGGCCGAGGTGGCCCTCGAAGGTCATTACCAGGCCCTGACAGTGAAAGGCCGGGCCGATGGCTACGACCCGGCCCGCCAGTGCCTTGAGGAAGTGAAAACCTACCGCGGCGACCTGAGCAAACAACCGGCCAACCATCGCCAGCTGCATTGGGCCCAGGCGAAAATCTATGGCTGGCTGATGTGCCAGAAACTGCAGTTGCCGCACATCGACGTGGCCCTGGTGTATTTCGACATCGTCAGCGAAAAGGAAACCCGCATCACCCAACGTTTCGAAGCGGCGCAGTTGCAAGCCTTCTTCGAAGCGCAATGCGCGTTGTTCCTGGCCTGGGCCGAACAGGAAATGGCCCATCGACAGGCGCGCAACCTCGGCGCGCAATCCCTGGTATTTCCCCATGCGGGTTTCAGGCCGGGGCAACGGCACTTGGCCGAATCAGTGTTCAAGGCCGTCAGCACTGGCCGCTGCCTGATGGCCCAGGCGCCCACGGGCATCGGCAAGACCGTGGGCACGCTGTTCCCGCTGCTCAAGGCCCTGGCACCGCAGCAACTGGACAAGGTGTACTTCCTCACGGCCAAAACCCCGGGGCGCAAGCTGGCCCTGGACGCGGCACGCGTGATCACCCGCAGCGCACCGTCGATGCCATTGCGGGTGCTGGAAATGATCGCCCGGGACAAGGCCTGCGAACACCCGGACAAAGCCTGCCATGGCGAATCCTGCCCGCTGGCCCGTGGTTTCTACGACCGTTTGCCGGACGCCCGGGCGGCGGCGAGCCAGGTCACCTTGCTCGACCAGGCGACGCTGCGCGAGATTGCGCTGGCCCACGAGGTCTGCCCGTATTACCTCAGCCAGGAAATGGCCCGCTGGGCCGACGTGGTGGTGGCCGACTACAACTATTACTTCGACTTCAGCGCGTTGCTCTTCGGCCTGGCACAGGCCAACGGCTGGACTGTCGCAACCTTGGTGGATGAAGCCCATAACCTGGTGGAGCGCGGACGGCAGATGTACAGCGCAACCCTCGACCAAGCCATGTTGAGCAGCGTACGCAAAACCGCCCCCGAACCACTGAAGAAATCCCTGGATAGGGTCAATCGCCAGTGGAACGCCTTGCACACGTCCCAGGTGGCGGCCTATCAGGCCTATGAAAAACTGCCGGAAAAACTGCTCCAGGCCCTGGCCACCTGTACCACGGCTATCGGCGATTACCTCAACGATCACCCCCAGGGCCTGGACAGTGGATTGCAGACGTTTTACTTCGATGCGTTGCAGTTTGGCCGGGTGGCGGAAACCTTCGACGAGCACTTCCTGTTCGACATCCACAAGCGCGAGCTCGGTCGTCAGCGCAGCCTGTCTACGCTGTGCCTGCGCAACGTGGTGCCGGCCGCGTTCCTGCGGCCCAGGCTGACCGCCGCGCGCAGCACTGTGCTGTTCTCGGCGACCCTGAGCCCTCGGCATTACTACGCAGACTTGTTGGGGACGCCGGGCGACACGGTGTGGATCGACGTGGAATCGCCGTTCAAGGCCGAACAACTGGACGTGCAGGTGGTCAGCCGCATTTCCACCCGTTTTGCCCATCGCCAGGCGTCCCTGGAGCCGATTGCCGCGTTGATGGCTCGCCAGTTCCGCGAACGCCCAGGCAATTACCTGGCTTTTTTCAGCAGCTTCGATTACTTGCAGCAAGTGGCTGGGCTGTTTGCCGAGCGGTACCCGCAAATTGCGCTCTGGACGCAATCGCGCGGCATGGGCGAAGCCCCCCGGCAGGCGTTTCTCGAGCGGTTCATGGAGCACAGCCAAGGCATTGGCTTTGCGGTGCTGGGCGGTGCGTTCGGCGAGGGCATCGATTTGCCGGGTTCACGCCTGATCGGCGCGTTCATCGCTACCCTGGGGCTGACGCAGTTCAACCCGGTCAATGAGCAGATGAAACAACGCATGGCCGCGATTTTCGGTGATGGCTACGACTACACGTACCTGTATCCCGGCCTGCAAAAAGTCGTGCAGGCGGCCGGTCGCGTGATCCGCACCCAGCAGGATCGCGGGGTGGTGATGCTGATCGACGACCGATTTGGCGAGGCGAGGGTGCAGCACTTATTGCCGCAGTGGTGGTCTGTCACTCAGGAAACACACAAATTTCCCTGTGGGAGCGGGCTTGCTCGCGAATGCGTCGGTGCATCCGGCATCAATGTGGACTGACCCACCGCTTTCGCGAGCAAGCCCGCTCCCACAAACGAAGTAGGCTGGACATCGGCTTACACCTTGCCAGCGCTCAATAATTTTTCCTGGCACCAGACTTGTTCCATACTCCGAAAAAAGTCCATACGGATGCCCCGGCCAGATGCTTGAGAACGCCCCCAAGATCCCACTCATGAACGAGGAACAGCGCTTTCGCCTGCTCATCGACGCGGTGGTCGACTACGCCATCTACATGACCGACCCATCGGGCATCATCACCAGTTGGAACTCCGGCGCCAGGCGTTTCAAGGGCTACGAGGAAGCCGAGATCCTCGGCCAGCATTTCTCCCGTTTCTACACCGATCAGGATCGCGCCGCGGGCCTGCCGCAACGGGCGCTGGACACGGCCGTGCATGAGGGGCGCTTTGAAGGCGAGGGTTGGCGGGTGCGCAAGGACGGCACGCTGTTCTGGTCCCATGTGGTGATCGATCCGATCATCGACAGCCAGAGCGGCACCTTGCTTGGTTTCGCCAAGATCACCCGCGACCTGACCGATCGCAAAATGGCCGAGGAAACCCTCAAGCAAAGCGAGCAGCAGTTCCGCCTGTTGGTGCAAAGCGTCACCGATTACGCCATCTACATGCTTGACCCGCAAGGCCAGGTCACCAACTGGAACCTGGGGGCGCAGCGGATCAAGGGGTATCTTCCGGCCGAGGCTATCGGCCGGCATTTCTCGATGTTCTACACCCCCGAGGATCGCGATACCGGCGAACCACAACGCGCATTGAGCATCGCCGCCAGCGAAGGGCGTTTCGAGAAAAAGGGCTGGCGCATGCGCAAGGATGGCACGCGCTTCATGGCCCACGTCGTCATTGACGCGATCCGCAGCGACACTGGCATGCTGTTGGGCTTTGCCAAGATCACCCGCGACATTACCGATGTCACCCAGGCCCAGCAGGCCCTCGAGCAGGCCCGTGAGGCACTGTTCCAATCCCAGAAACTGCAAGCCATTGGCCAGCTCACCGGCGGCATCGCCCATGATTTCAACAACCTGTTGACGGTCATCCTTGGCAATCTGGAGATCGTGCGCAAGCGCATGCCCAACGAGCCGAAACTCACTCAATTGCTGGACAACGCGACCCAGGGCGCGCTGCGCGGGGTTTCGCTGACCCAACGCATGCTGGCGTTTGCCCGTCGGCAGAAGCTGACCTACGAATCGGTCGAGCTGTCGGCCCTGGTGCAGGGTATCAGCGGCCTGCTGCAAAGCTCCCTGGGCCCGTCGATACACGTCCAGACCCGTTTCGCCGAGGCACTGTCGCCGGTGCTGGCCGATGTCAACCAGCTGGAACTGGCGATTCTCAACCTGGCGACCAATGCCCGGGACGCCATGCCCCATGGCGGCCAGCTCATGATTACCGCCGATGAGCGGCAAGGGTCTGATGCGGCCCCGGACAAGTCGATGGCCCCCGGGCGCTACATTTGCCTGGCGATTACCGATGAAGGCGAGGGCATGGATGAAGCCACGCTGGCCTCGGCCGTGGACCCGTTCTTCACCACCAAGGGGGTCGGCAAGGGCACGGGCCTTGGGTTGTCCATGGTGCATGGACTGGCGGAGCAGCTGGGCGGCCGCCTGATGCTCAGCAGCCAGAAAGGTGTCGGTACCACCGCGCAGTTGTGGCTACCCGTGGCCGACAACCCGGCACCGGGCAAAGCGTCGATCCAGGAAACAACGCCGCCAGTTGACGAGTTGAAAGTGCTGGTGGTCGACGATGACAGCCTGGTGCTCACCAGCACGCGCCTGCTCATCGAAGACCTCGGGCACCGGGTCCTTTGCGCGCCATCGGGCGCCCAGGCACTGGAGCTGTATGAGATCAACCCGGACATTGACCTGGTAATCACCGACATGGCCATGCCGCAGATGGACGGTGCGCAGTTGGCGAAACTGTTGCGCGACCGCCAACCGACCCTGCCCATCATCCTGGCCACCGGTTATGCCGAACGCTTGGAAGGTTTCGCCACGCAATTGCCTCGGTTGATCAAGCCGTTCAAGCAGATAGACCTGGTGCAGATCATTGGGCAGACGATGAAATAGTCAGGAATGCAATGTTTTCCCCCGTGGCGAGGGAGCTTGCTCCCGCTCGACCGGGTTGGCGCACCAGTGCGAAGCGCTCGCGACATGGGCGCGTTTCCTCGAAGGTCTGATGCGCCTGCGATCCATTGGCTTGAACTTGCCGTGCGCCGGGTTCTTCTAATGAGTCCGAATCATCACCAAGGCACCGCCTGCGCAATGCCCAGAATACTCACCGGGCCAACCCCGGAAGAAGAACTGACGGAACACAACGCCAAACTGTTCGGCTCGCCCAAGGAACGACTGGATTTCTATCGCCGGGAAATCCAGTACGAAACCAGCATCCTGGCCAACCGAACCGATGCTTACCTCGCCGCCCAATCCTTCCTGGTGATTGCTTTTGCTTCGTGCATGGCCAACCTGAACCCGGAGTGGGGCAAGTTGTTCACGTTGATCGTGCCGCCATTCCTGGCCTTGCTGGGCTTCTTGAGCTCGCTCAATGCCTGGCCGGGCATTCGAGCGGCCTACGAGATCATCGATCACTGGCATTTCAAACAGAGCGAGTTATTGCGCGCCGAACCCTTGATGGGCCTGGCCTACGACGAGTCACCGCTGTTCAGCGAGCGGGAGTCGACGCACAAGGGCTACCGTAAATCGTTGCTGTTCTCGGTGCGTACGCCATGGATCTTCGCCACCTTCTGGGTGTTGCTGGGGGTGTATTCGGTCTATATCCAGATGGGCGATCCTGGCGGTTGAGCCACACGCTCTTGAGGACGAACATCATTGTGGCGAGGGAGCCCCCGCCGCGTCTTCGACGCTGCGCTGTCGCGCAGCAAACAATTATTCGGCCTAAGATAGGAGGTGCGCGCAGGACAGAGGCCGTAGTTATCACTGGCGTGTTCGCACCCGAGAGGGAGAGTGGTCCGCACGGTATCGGCGTGGAGTCGTTGTTGGCACAGCATGCTGTGACCACGTATAGGAGAGTGAACCCTTTCGCCACCGTGTAACCTGCGCCTTGGAATCTATTTAGAAGATCAGATATCTGAGTTTTTGGGTAGGAGCTTGCTCACGAAGTCAGTCTGACAGCTGGCCAGGATTATGGCTGAGTACATATCCATCGCTGCGGTAACGGCTACTTAGGGTTCCGCCCTGACGGCGGGTCACTTTTGGAAGAGCGCCAAAAGTAACCAAAAGCGCTTTGCCCCACCACTTGGTGCCTCGCTTAGGCTCGGCATGCCCTCACTCCGGCATTGCTCCGTGGGCCGCCGCGAAGGGCCATCCATGGCCCAGCGCGGCTATCCCGGCATCCATGCCGGGATGCCCACTGCGCAATGCCTGCGTTCGGCCATCGTGGTTAACGGGGCGCCCGAGATCAACGTCCACGCCGAGGCGGCCTAGTAGCCGACCTGGCTCGTCCGGTCGTACTCCGGTCCAATTGTGGGAGCGAGCTTGCTCGCGAAGGCGGTCTGATAGTTGGCCATGGATTCTGGGCAACCACATTTCCGTGGAAATTGAACCTATTCGCTATCGTGCAGCCTTGACCTGGAATTTGTTGTAGAAAATCAAGTGCTTGCGTTTTGTTTGATAGGAGCTTGCTCCCGCTCGGTTGCGCAGCGACCGCCCAAGGGGCCTGCTTCGCAGTTCAGCGGGAGCAAGCTCCCTCGCCACAACAGCGTTCATCTCCTGCCGCAGTGCCTCACCTCGGCTGCTTATGGCGCTCATACCATGCCAGGGTGGGTTGGGTCGTGACACCATGGACCAAAATACTCAAGGCCACCACCGACAGGGTGAGGTTGATGCACAGTTGCGCCACCTCCGGCTGCAGGTCATGGTTCAAGGCGAAAAACAGATAAAACAGACTGCCGATCCCGCGGATGCCGAACCAGCCGATCAGTAGCCGTTGCGGTCCGTCGAGCAGCCGCCCCCAGGGTAACGCCAGCACACTCAACGGGCGGATGACGGCAAACAGCAGGGCACCGATCGCCAAGGCCCGCCAGTCCCAATGGTTGGCCAGCACGACGCCGAGCAGGGTTACCAGGAACACTTCCATCGACCGTTCCACCAGGCTGCCGAACGCGAGCATGTCGCTCATCATGACCCCTGCGGCCAATTGACCATCGTCCAGCGACTCGGTATCACCGAGGACGGCCTGCTGGGGCTCGACGGTTTCGTGGCCCACCACCGGTTGCACCAGGTGTTCTGCCGGCAGCGCCGCTTCGTCGGTGGACTTGACCTCGGCCTGGCGCAGCCCCAGGCCGGCGGCGAATACAGAGAGAAAGCCGTAGCCCTGGATCCACTCGGCCACGACGTAGGCCAGGGCAATCAGTGCCAGGGCCAGGTAGTCATTGGGCGACAGCGTGCTGTCGGCATTCCTGATGCGCATCGACAAGGTCAGCTTGCCAATCCCGCGGCCCATCCAGTAGCCAACCAGCAAACCGGCCGGCACCGCCCAGAGGACGTTACGCAGCAGCCATTCGCCGAGAAAACCGCTGCCGTCGTCGCGCAGCATCAACAGGCCGAGGATCACAAAGGGAAACGCGGTGCCGTCGTTCAGTCCCGCTTCGCCCGACAGACCGAAACGCACCCGGTCGTCATCCCGCGCATCGTTGACCTGCACCAACGCCGCCAATACCGGATCGGTGGGGGCCAATATCGCGCCGATCAGCATCGACACGCCCCAACTGAGGCCGAACAGATAATGCAATGCCAGGCACAGGCCGGCGATGCTCAGGATCATCACCGGTCCGGCCAGCCCAAAGGCCACGCGCCAGGTACGGTTCTTGAGGGGCAGGCGCAACTTGAGGCCGCTGACGAACAACGAAAACACCACCGCGACCTCCGTGAGGTGTTCCATCCAGACCGACGAGTCGCTGATGTCCAGCTTCAGCACGTCCAACCCCATCGGCCCGATGGCAACGCCCAGCACCAGGCACATCGCCGAGGTGGTGACCGGCATCCAGCGCAGATAGGAGGAGGTCAGGGCCAGGGTCAGCAACACCGCACCGAGCACCGCTACCCATACCGTGAAAGTCATCGTTGCTCCTTGGATAGCAAGGGAGCCAGTTACAACACCCTGTAGGACCGCCAAGCACAATTCTGTGGCGAGGGGATTTAGCGAAACGTCGCACCGCCCCGCTGTGGGAGCAAAGCTTGCTCGCGATGCAGGAGCCTCGGTTCCAGAGAGACTGCGTTGTTTTTATCGCGGGCAAGCCTTGCTCCCACAGATAAATCCCCTCGCCACAAGGGTGTTCACTTGCTGGTATTGGCGCACTTGTCACTCATTCGAGGGCTGGAACGAAACGAGGGTTCCCCTCGTGAACGAACAACCCGTTTATCCGCCTGCCTTTCAACCCAACGGAATTTTTCGCCGTTGCCGGCGCTCTGCAACAGAAGAGACGTTCTGATTCAGCGTCCGCCGAGAACCCAAGAGGCCCTTATGACTGCGCTGACACCCCTTCAATCCCGGCCGGCCACCGTCCAGCCTGTCACCCATAACGGACACGTGCGCCAATGCTATGAGCGACTGTTCCAGGGCCCCGATGACGCCGACAAGCAAGCCGTCGCCCAAGCGTTCCTCCAGCAATGCATCGCAAAGGCTGCGGCGCTCCCCCAGGAGGTGCCCGATGACCCCATGGCGCTGCAGGCCTGGGTCGAGCAGCACAGCGCCGGTGTGGCCCGGCAATACGCTGACTACCTGGAGCGGCGCAAAAATGGCGGTGCGCGGGAATTCTTCAGCGGCAGGGCCCACGCCCTGTACTTCCTGCAGGCGGTGGCGCCGACCAAACGGGTCGACGGCGCCTGGCTGTATGGCGTGGTCAAGCACTGGCACGACCACCGTTTCGAAGGGTTGCTGTGCACCTACCTGGAAGAACTGGGGGACGGTCATCCCGGGCAAAACCATGTGGTGCTCTATCGCAAATTGCTCGCCGAACACGACCTGTCGGATGCCCCGGACATCGACGATGACCTTTATCTGCAAGGTGCCGTGCAACTGGCCTTGGGTTATGCCGGTGACGAATACCTGCCGGAGGTCATCGGCTACAACCTGGGCTATGAACAATTGCCCTTGCATCTGTTGATCAGCGCCTATGAGCTGAGCGAACTGGACATCGATCCCTACTATTTCACCCTTCACGTCACCATCGACAACGCCAGCACCGGCCACGCCCATAAGGCCGTGCAGGCATTGCTGCAACTGATGCCGATGGAAGCGGACCGTGAAGCTTTCTGGCACCGAGTCACATTGGGCTATCGCCTCAACGACCTGGGGCAGGGCAGCCGGGACATCATCGCCTCGTTCGACCTGGAGCGCGAAGTGCTGGACATGCTCGAACGCAAACGCCCGTTCGGCCAGCACATGCATTCCGATTACTGCAAGTTCGAAGGCAAGACCGTCAACCAGTGGCTTGCGGTGCCAGGCCAGTTGGAAGGGTTCTTGGCGGCAATGCAGAACAAAGGCTGGATCAAACGCCATGAAGACCCGCAGAGCAGCCGCTTCTGGGCGCTGATCGACGGGGCCGGTGCGGCCATGTTCGGCGTGTTCAGCCCCTACGAAAAGCAGTTGCTGCACGATTGGATTGCCGGTGACTGGCTGGACCAGGGCACGAAGTCCGGCGCCCGGCGTGGTCCGGGTGCGGCGTGCGAGCCCGCAACGCCGATGGATGATCCCGATGTGCAAAGCCTGCAACAGGCACTGCAAGGCCGCACGCCCGATGCGCAGATGCAGGTTCTGATGCCCTGGCTCTGTGCCCGTTGCCATAGCCATCCGGCCGGGCTGTTGGCGACTCGCCGCTTCATCGAACTCAAATCCGTACTTCGCTAGGGAGCCCTGCATGAATGAGGAAGAACGCCTGTGCGAGACGGACCTTGCGCTGTTGCAACTGGGCCGGCGCCTGCAAGCCGACGGCTACCGTTTCATTACCCCGACGCCGTTGACCCACGAGCGGATCAACCAGCGGCCCGGCAATGAACGCTCCAAGACCTTGCGGGACGTGTTTGGCTGGTCGCGGCCGTTTGCGCCGGGGCTGATCAGCACCGACGAACAGCGGCAACTGCAAGAAGCCCAGGTGCTGGAAGAACGCGACGGCCTGCTGCGCAGCCGGGTGCGCTGGTCGAGCCTGGATGGCTTGCTGTTCGCGCATTCGCAGTTCCCCACCCAGGCCTCCGATGCGGTGTTTTTCGGCCCTGACAGCTACCGCTTCGCCCAACTGATCCATACTCATCTGCAACAGAACTTCACGGCGGTGCATCGCGCCGTGGACATCGGTTGTGGCGCCGGCGTCGGTGCGATCGTGATTGCCCGCGCCCGGCGTGAAGCGCAAGTGCTGGCGGTGGACATCAACCCGCTAGCCTTGCGCCTGAGTGCTGTGAACGCCGCGCTGGCCGAGGTGGGCAATGTCGAGATCGCTCGCAGCGACGTGCTGCAGGACGTGCCAGGCAACTTCGACCTGATCGTCGCCAACCCGCCGTACATGGCTGATCCATCCGAGCGCGCCTATCGCCATGGCGGCGGCGCGCTGGGCGCGGAGCTGTCGTTGCGCATCGTCGAACAGGCCTTGCCCCGGCTCACACCGGGCGGCTCGCTGGTGCTCTACACCGGCGTGGCGATGGTGGATGGGCGCGACCCGTTCCTGGAAGCGCTGGGCCGATGGCGTGACTCGGCGGATTTCGGCTGGACCTACAAGGAATTGGACCCGGACGTGTTTGGTGAGGAATTGCTGACGCCGGGTTATCAGGACGTGGAAAGGATCGCCGTGGTGGCGTTGGTTGTAACCCGCATTGGCGCAGGTATCGGCGGGGCTATCGGAGGGATTATCGATGAACAGGCGCATGAAATTCGGCATTGAAGAGGAGTATTTCATCACCGATCTGCAAACCCGTTGCATGCCGGGTGAGCCACCCGCGGAGGCTGTCGCCGCGTGCCAGGCCGAGCTGGGCAAGCATTTCGCCCATGAAATGTTCCTGTGCCAGGTCGAGATGGCATCGCCCATCTTTCGCAGCCTGCCCGAGGCCGCCGACTACCTGAGCCAGGTGCGTACGGGCTTGAACCAGCGGTTGGCACCGTATGGCCTGGGTCTGCTCAGCGCCGGTTCACACCCGATGACGACCCAAGTGCTGCAGCCAACCGACGAGCTGCATTTCCAGCAACTGTTCGATGATTACCAGCGGGTGGCGCGGCGCAGCGTGCTGTCGGGCCTGCATGTCCATGTGGAAGTTCCGGCCACCCAGGATCGGGTGCGGGTCATGAATGAGATCCTGCCCTGGTTGCCGATGTTCCTGGCCCTGAGCGCTTCATCGCCGTTCTGGAACGGCGGCTACAGTGGCTTCAGCAGCTACCGACAAGTGGCCTGCGATGAATGGCCGCGCATGGGCGTGCCGGAATTTTTCGAAGACGAGTCGGCGTTCGCCCGCTACGTCGACATGCTCATGCGCACCGGGTCCATTCGCCAGCCCAGCGATTGCTGGTGGGTGATACGGCCTTCCTCACGTTACCCCACGCTGGAACTGCGCATTTGTGATGCCTGTCCTCGGGTCGACGACGTCCTCTGTCTGGTCTCGCTGTTTCGCCTGATGGTGGCCCATGCCGTGGCGCAGCGCCGGCCTGGCGCCCACTACAACCAGATGTCCCAGTGGGTCCTCAAGGAAAATCGCTGGCGGGCCAAGCGTCACGGGATTCTCGCGGAGTTTATCGTCGAGGGGCAGGAGCAGCCGATGTTGATCGGTGAATGGCTGACCCTGGCCGAGCAAACCTTCGGTGAGACCGCAGCAGAGCTGGGTGTCCAGGACGTGTTCAAGCAGGTGCGCCGCATGGTGCAGGAAGGCACCAGCGCCGACCGGCAAATCGTCCTCTTCGAACAGGGGCTGCTGCTGGGCGATTCCGTCGAACAGGCCTTGTGCCGCGTGGTCGATCAATTACTCGCGGAAACCGCCGGGCTGCCGGTCGCTGATCCGGCGTTGCAACAGGTGGCAGGTGGTGCATGAGCCGCAAGACCCTGGACGACTACAACCGCATGCGCGACTTCGCCGCCACCCCGGAGCCGGCGGCGAAGCGCTCGCGCAAATCGGCAAGAAGCGCCCATGCCTTGCAGTTCTGTATTCAAAAACACGACGCTTCGCGGCTGCATTACGACTTTCGGCTGGAGCTGGACGGTGCGCTCAAGAGTTGGGCGGTGCCCAAGGGCCCCTCCCTGGACCCGAAAGCCAAGCGCCTGGCGGTGCATGTCGAAGACCATCCGCTGGATTACGCCACGTTCGAAGGCAACATTCCCGAGGGCCATTACGGCGCCGGTGACGTTATCGTCTGGGACCGGGGCGTCTGGATTCCCCAGGATGATCCCCATGAGGCCTATGAAAAAGGCCGGCTCAAGTTCGAACTGCAAGGCGAAAAGCTCAGCGGCCTGTGGAACCTGGTGCGCACCCACATGCCCGGCAAGCAGGAGCAGTGGTTCCTGATCAAGCATCAGGACCAGGCCGCCCGCCCCGAGAGCGAATACGACGTGGTCCAGGCCGAACCGGACAGCGTGCTCAGCGATCGCACCCTCGTGCCCAAGCGCCGCGGCAAGGCCGCTACCGCCAAAGCGGTGAAACAAGCGGAAAAAGCCGTCCAGCCGAAATCGCCGAAACGCCCCTCGAAAACCATTCTGAGCGGCGCGGTCGCCGAGCCGTTGCCGGAAACCCTCAAGCCGGAACTGGCAACGCTGGTGGACAGCGCGCCCGACGGCGATTGGCTCTATGAGATCAAGTTCGACGGTTACCGGGTCATGGCGCGCATTGAAAGCGGCGATGTAAAGCTGCTCACCCGCAACGGCCATGATTGGACCCATAAATTGCCAAGACAGGCCGAAGCCTTGGCTGCGCTGGGCTTGGAATCGGCCTGGCTAGACGGCGAGATGGTCGTTGCCAACGACCAGGGCGTGCCGGACTTCCAGGCCTTGCAAAATGCCTTCGAGGCCGGCAGCAGCGGCAAGATCGCCTATTACCTGTTCGACATGCCTTACCTTAACGGCATGGATTTGCGCAAAGTTCCGGTGCAAGAGCGCCGGGCGGCTTTGGCCGCAGTGCTGGAGCCCAACGAAAGCCCCTTGCTGCGGTTTTCCGATGCTTTCGAGGAAACCCCCGAAGCGTTGCTCAACAGCGCCTGCCAGATGCGGATGGAAGGGTTGATCGGCAAGCGCATCGGCAGTGCCTATGTGTCCAGGCGCAGCAACGACTGGATCAAGCTCAAGTGCAAGAATCGCCAGGAGTTCGTGGTGGTGGGCTTCAGCGAGCCCAAGGGCGCTCGCAGCGCCTTCGGTGCCTTGCTGCTGGGGCTGCATGATGCCGACAGCGGCCAGTTACGCTACGCCGGCAAGGTCGGCACCGGGTTCAACGAAACCAACCTTAGAAGCATCTACCAGCAACTGCTGCCCCTGGAGACGAAAAAGGCCGCCGTGGTGAATCCGCCCACCGGTTACGAAGCCAAGGGCGTGCACTGGCTCGAACCGACGCTGTTGGCCGAAGTGGCCTTTGCCGAGATGACCAAGGAAGGTTCGGTGCGCCATGCGGTCTTCCATGGCATGCGCGACGACAAGCCGGCCAAGGACATCACCCAGGAGCTGGCCAAGCCTGTGAAAAAAACCACCGCAGCGAAGAAAACCCGGGGCAAATCTGAACCAGACGTGGTATCGCCCATGGACGGCAAGGTCCGCATCACCCACCCGGAGCGGGTCATTGATGCCAGCAGCGGCACCACCAAGCTGCAACTGGCCGAGTACTACGCCAGCGTGGCCGAGTTCATCCTGCCGGAACTGGCGGATCGCCCGGTGGCTTTGGTCAGGGCGCCGGATGGCATCGCCGGGGAGCTGTTCTTCCAGAAGAACGCCGAGCGCCTGGCGATTCCCGGCATCAGCCGTCTGGACAAGGAACTGACCGGGCAGCCGGTGATGATCATCAACAACGCCGAGGCGCTGATCGGCGCGGTGCAGATGAGCACGGTGGAACTGCACACCTGGAATGCCACCTCGGTCGATCTGGACAAGCCTGACCGCTTCGTCCTCGACCTTGACCCGGACCCGGCCTTGCCCTGGAAAAGCATGGTCGAGGCGACGCAGCTCACGCTATCGGTGCTCGATGAGCTGGGGCTCAAGGCGTTTCTCAAGACCAGCGGTGGCAAGGGCATCCATGTGGTGGTGCCGCTGACGCGCAAACTGGGTTGGGACGAGGTCAAGGGGTTCAGCCATGTAATTGTCAGTCACATGGCCAAGCTGCTGCCGGACCGTTTCTCGGCAGTGTCCGGGCCGAAGAACCGGGTAGGGCGGATCTTCATCGATTATCTGCGTAATGGGTTGGGCGCCACCACCATCTGTGCCTACGCGGCCCGGACTCGGGAAGGGTTGCCGGTTTCGGTGCCGATTTTTCGCGAGGAAGTGGCTGAACTCAAGGGCGCGAATCTTTGGAATGTGCGCAATGTTCATGAGCGGCTGGCGGAAGTTGGGCATGAGCCTTGGGCTGGGCTGAAGACAACTCGGCAGAGTATTACTGCTGAGATGCGACGACGCATCGGCATGAAGAAGACCGTGAAGTCACGTATTTGAGGGGGGTGTGCATATCCATTGCTGCGGTAACGGATATGCCCACCGGCCTACCTACGCCCCCCGGCAATCACTGTTGTTTCGATCCCCCGCCAATCTGCCAGACATACGGTGGTTCCGTGCCGTTGATTTCCCAATCACCAATAATGCGCTCCTTGTAGATCAGCGGATTGTGCGAAGCGGCGGTGCGGGCGTTGCGCCAGTGGCGGTCGAGGGCCTTGCTGGTGCTGGTGGCCGAGGCACCAAGGGCATTGAACAGCTCGCTGGTGGCGCGTAGCACCAGGTCGGAGATGACCACCTGGGCCTGGGCCGATTCCAGTTCGGCGGCGATGTTGGCGGCGTGTTCGGTCGCGTCGTTCTGACTGAAGCGGCTTTCGTAGGCGCGTTGGGAGGCGCTCGCGGCTCGCAGGGCAGTGGCTTGGGCGGCATAGACCTGGGCCGAGGCCCTGCCGACGACCTGTTGCACCTGCACGTCCTGGCTCACTTCGCTGGCATTGCCGGTGCTGAAGACTCGCGTGCGTTTGCGCACTTGCTCGGTAATGTCATGAACCGCCGCGCGGCCGGCACCGGTCAGCACGGCGAGCAAGACCAGTTGATAAAACGCGGTCTGGTATTTGAAGCGAGTAGAGAAGTCGATGAGATTTTCCGCCTCGACCAACGCATTCTCGAACAGCGACGTGCCGCTGCCGGTGGTGCGTTGGCCAAAACCGTCCCAGTCATCGCTTTGCTTGACGCCCGGCTGGTGCACGCGCACGGCGGCAATCACGTCGGTGCCGTTGTCGTCGCGCTGGGCATACACGTCGATCCAGTCGGCGAAGATACTGCCGGTGCTGTAGTACTTGGTGCCGTTGACCACCCATTGATCGCCTTGCCGGGAAACCCGAGTAACGACGTCGCCGATTTTCACGGCGCCAACTTCCGTCCAGGCATTGCCCACCAGTTCACCCTCGACGAAGCGCTTGAACCAGATGTCTTGTGGGCTGCTGGCGTGGGCGTTGAGACGGTCCTCGACAAATGCAAAGTGCCCGCGCAGCGCCTGGGGCAGGTTGGAATCGGCTTCGGCCAGTTCGATCAGCAGTTGCAACAGCTGCGGCAACGAAGCCCCGGCGCCGCCATATTCGACCGGTACGCGAATGGCTCCAAAGCCTGCTTCCTTCAGCCATTTCACCTGTTCAAAAGGCAAGCTGCGCGTCTGCTCACGCTCCAGGGCGCCGGCCTGGATGCGTGCAAAGATCGGCCGAAAGCGTTCGGCCAAGGGCTCATAGTCGGTGCCGGTGGACAGGATCGGCGGCAGGTGTTGTTGCTGTGCGGTCATGGTGAGGTTCCTTCTTATGACGAATAGGTAGGCAGGGGGAGAAACCTGCCGGTGCCAGCGGCTATTGCACAGTCCGTGCCCGAGCCCAGATGCCCGTAAATACGGGGCTTGTACAGCGTTCATCAGCGCAGGGGCTGTCCTTGCCGAGGACAATCTGCTGCGCAACTGTGTGCCCGGCAACAGTTGCTGCCACGGATATCGACGCAGCGGATGTTCGCCACGCAACAGTGGATCAACAGCTTGTCCGTCGAGCGACAGTGACATGATCCGGCAAAGCTCCTAACACATTGATTAATAAATGAATATTCAACTGGCACGGTTGCTGCTCTACACCTTGTGCAGACGCTGAGGTGGCGTCTCCAGGCATGGGGTAAGCGATGAGCAAGCAATTCAAAGTGGTGGCGGTGTCAGGCAGCGTGCAGCACCCGTCACGCACGCTGGTCCTGCTCCAGGCATTGGTCGACAGGCTCGCGCAGCAACTGCCGATCGAGCTGCGTGTAATCGAACTGGCCAAGGTCGGGCCCCAGTTCGCCGGGGTCTTGCGTCGCGAGGCATTGCCGGCTGCCGTGCAGGATGACCTGCAGGCCATTGAGTCGGCTGATCTGTTGATCGCCGCCAGCCCGGTGTATCGGGCTTCGTACACCGGCCTGTTCAAGCACCTGTTCGATTTCGTTCATCACGAAGCCCTCAAGAACGTACCGGTGCTGCTGGCCGCGACGGGGGGCTCGGATCGCCATGCCTTGATCATCGATCACCAACTGCGGCCCCTGTTCGGCTTCTTCCAGGCCCTGAGCCTGCCGGTGGGGGTCTATGCCAGCGAAACCGATTTCAGCCAATACCGGATCTCCAGCGCACAGGTACTGGAGCGTATCGAGCGCGCCGTCGAGTCGGCGTTGCTGAGCCTGGTCCCGAGCGTTCGACGCGACGCCAGTGCCGCCTGATCAATTTCTTCTTTCAAAACGAGCCGTGGAGTACATGCAATGAGCCAGGACACGATCAAATTTGCCTACTGGGTGCCCAACGTCAGTGGCGGGCTGGTGGTCAGCAAAATCGAGCAACGCACCGACTGGGGCATCGACTACAACCGCAAGCTGGCCCAGATCGCTGAAGCGGCCGGCTTCGACTACGCCCTGTCCCAAGTGCGCTTTACCGCCGGTTACGGCGCCGAATACCAGCACGAGTCCGTAGCGTTCAGTCATGCCTTGCTGGCCGCCACCACGCGCCTGAAAGTCATCGCCGCAGTGTTGCCTGGGCCGTGGACGCCGTCGGTGTTGGCCAAGCAGATCGCAACCATCGATCACCTGACCGGCGGCCGGGTGGCGGTCAACATCGTGTCGGGTTGGTTCAAGGGCGAGTTCACCGCCATTGGCGAGCCGTGGCTGGAGCACGATGAGCGCTATCGCCGTTCCGAAGAGTTCATCACCGCGCTCAAGGGCATCTGGACCACCGACAACTTCACCTTGCGCGGTGACTTCTATCGCTTCCACGACTACACCCTCAAGCCGAAACCACTGCAGCAGCAACCGGAGATCTTCCAGGGCGGCAGCTCGCGTGCGGCGCGGGACATGGCCGCACGGGTATCGGACTGGTACTTCACCAACGGCAATACCGTGGAAGGCGTCAAGGCGCAGATCGATGACCTCCAGGCAAAAGCCGCGGCCAACAACCACAAGGTCAAGGTCGGTGTAAACGCCTTCGTCATTGCTCGCGACACCGAAGAAGAGGCGCGTGCGGTCCTTGCCCAGATCATCGACCAGGCCGACCCCGAGGCCGTCAATGCCTTTGGCGATGCGGCGAAGCAGGCCGGCAAGTCCAGCCCGGAAGGCGAGGGCAACTGGGCCAAGTCCAGCTTCGAGGACTTGGTGCAGTACAACGATGGCTTCAAGACCAACCTGATCGGCACACCGCAGCAGATCGCCGAACGCATCGTCGCGCTGAAGGCGGTGGGTGTGGATCTGGTGCTCGCCGGCTTTCTGCACTTCCAGGAAGAAGTCGAGTATTTCGGCCGTAAGGTCCTGCCGCTGGTGCGTGAGCTGGAGCAACACAAAGTGGCAGCCAAAACGGCGGCGGTCGCTTAGGCGCGGGAGGCAGCATGGGCACGTTCACCGACACTCTCGACACGGCACCGGCCAGCTTGCCCCAGTGGTTGCAGCAACAGGCGCATCGGCATGGCGCGGATGTCGCGCTGCGCCATAAGCACCTGGGTGTCTGGCAGGAGCGGAGCTGGGCGCAAGTGGCCGAGGAGGTGCGCCGTTTGGCGAGTGCCCTGCAAGCCCGCGGTTTTGCGGCGGGCGCGACCCTGACGATCATCAGCCGACCCCGGCCGCAGGCGCTGCTTGCAGCCTTGGCCGCGCAGTGGCTGGGTGGCGTGGCGAGTCTCTTCGACCCTTTGGAGGTACCGGCCGAACAGGTGCAATTGCTCGGCACGCTGCAGCCGGATTTCGTCCTGGTCGAAGGCCTGGAGGAGATGCTGCGTCTGCGTGCGGCGCAGGTGGCTGCGCGTGTGCTGGTTTATCTCGACAAGCGTGGCCTGGCCGATTTGACGCCATTCGTTCAAGCGCTGGATTACGCCGCGCTGGTTGCCGAGCAGCCAACCAATGAACGGGCACCGCAAGGGCAAGTGCTGCAAACGGCCTTTGTGTTTTATCGCGGGGCTGGGCAGGCGATTGAAGAGCAACGCGTCAGCCACGCCGAGCTGCTGCAGGAGGGCCAGCGGTTGGTGACGCGCGAAGGCCTGGGACGGCAGGAAGAGGCATTGGCCGCCCGGGCGTTCGCCTCGGGCGGACAAGCCCGCTATCTGCTGGCGCCCTGGTTGATAGCCGGTTTTCGCCTGAATTTTCCAGAAAACCTGGCGACCCGTGATCGCGACCGCCGCGAGCTGGGCCCGACGCTGGTGGCCGGAACGCGAGAAACCTATGAGCGTTTGTACCGTTATGCGCTGGAGCGTTTGCCGGCGCCGGGCAGCTGGTCGCGTGGGCTGGTGGACTGGGCGTTAGCGGCCCATCCCGACGCCTTGCAACGGCATCTGGGTGACTGGCTGGTGCGCCGGCCTTTGCGCGATGTGCTGGGGTTCTCCCGGACCCGCGCGCCGCTGCTGGTGGGCGATGCGTTGCCGCCCCAGACCCAGGCGTTTTTCCAGGCATTGGGTATCAGGGTTCGCCAGTGGGGCGATGCGGCCCACTGGGAAGCGCCGACGCATCTCGTGCAGCAAACCACCGATGACTGGACCGGGCGCCAGTCGCAATTGGCCTGAGAGGAGACGCGCCATGACCGAGACGGCCACCGCGCATTTGCTGGAGCTGGAGCATATTTCACTGTCATTCAAAGGCGTCAAAGCGGTCACGGACATCAGCTTTCGTGTCGCCACCGCAGAGATCTGCGCCTTGATCGGCCCCAACGGTGCCGGCAAGAGCTCGCTGCTGAATGTCATCAGCGGCGTGTACCAGGCCCAGGAGGGACGTATCCGTTTTGATCGACAGGAGCGGCGCCGGATGCGCCCCCACGATGTGGCGGTACGCGGCATCGCCCGCACGTTCCAGAACATTGCGCTGTTCAAGGGTATGAGCGTGCTCGACAACGTGCTCACCGGACGCAACCTCAAGCGGCGCAGCACTTGGATCGAGCAGGCGCTGCGCATCGGTCGCGCTCGGGCCGAGGATGACCGCCAGCGCGAAGCGGCCGAGCGCGTTATCGCGTTCCTGCACTTGCAGCCTTGGCGCGACACCCTGGTGGGTACGTTGCCCTACGGCTTGCAGAAACGCGTGGAGCTGGCCCGGGCGCTGGCGGCGGAGCCTCGGCTGTTGCTGCTGGACGAACCCATGGCCGGAATGAACGCCGACGAGAAGCAGCAGATGAGCCGCTTCATCGTCGATATCAATCGTGAACTGGGCACCACCGTGGTGTTGATCGAGCACGATATCGGCGTGGTCATGGACATCAGCGACCACGTGGTGGTGCTCGATTACGGTCGCAAGATCGGCGACGGCTCGCCCGAGGAAGTACGGCTGAACCCCGAGGTGATTTCGGCCTACCTGGGCACTCGCCACTGACACTGGATATTCGACGCCTTCGCGCTGGGCTCTGTAGGAGCTGGCGAAGGCTCGGGCCGCGTTCGGACGATCTTTTGACTTTTCGCTTGAGACTCAAGTGTCTGGGAAAAGATCGCAGCCTCGCTGCGCTCGACAGCTCCTACCGCGCAGCCCAGCGGGAGCAATCTGGCCACAGGATCCTCGTTTGTATTAGCTGAACAGCATTAGGAACAGGCATGGAATTTTTCTTTGAAGTATTGATTGGCGGTTTGTTGGCAGGGGTGATGTACGCCTTGGTGGCCATCGGTTTTGTGCTGATCTACAAGGCCTCCGGGGTGTTCAATTTCGCCCAGGGCGCGATGGTGCTGTTTTCGGCGCTGACCTTTGTCAGCCTGCTGGAGCGCGGCGTGCCGTTCTGGCTGGCGTTCCTCATCAGCCTGACGGCCATGGTACTGATCGCCGTGGCGGTGGAGCGGGTGGTGCTACGCCCTTTGGTCAACCGTTCGCCGATCACGTTGTTCATGGCCACCCTCGGGCTGTCCTACGTCATCGAAGGCTTCGCCCAGGCGCTGTGGGGCGCCCAGGTGCATGGCCTGGAGCTGGGCATCAGCGACGAACCGCTGGCGCTGGGCGGGATGTTGTTGTCGCAGTTCGACATATTTGCCGCGTTGACGGCGGCGTTTCTGGTGCTGCTGCTGTCCTGGCTGTTCAACAAGACCCGGCTCGGATTGTCGTTGCGGGCGGTGGCCGATGACCCGCTGGCGGCACTGGCCGTGGGCATCCGCTTGCAGCGAGTGTGGGTGGTGGTGTGGGCGGTGGCAGGGTTTGTCGGGTTGGTCGCCGGACTGCTCTGGGGCGCTCGCCTCGGTGTGCAGTTCTCGCTCTCGCTGGTGGTGCTCAAGGCCCTGCCGGTGCTGATCATCGGCGGCTTCACCTCCATCAGCGGCGCGATTGTCGGCGGCTTGATCATCGGCGCCTCGGAGAAGCTGGCGGAGGTTTATCTCGGGCCCTTCATCGGCAGCGGCATCGAGAACTGGTTTCCCTATGTGCTGGCGCTGCTGTTTTTGCTGGTGCGTCCGGCGGGGTTGTTTGGCGAACGGGCCATCGAACGGGTTTAGGGGAGTGCATGATGTTTTATCGAGAAGCAGGCCAGTTCAACACCCGCTATGCCCAGGACCGCCGGGTCTTCGCGCTGCGCCAGGACCGTCACGGGCTGGCCGCGTTGCTGTTGTTTGCCTTCGTCGTGGTGCCCTGGCTGGGCAATGACTATTGGTTCAGCGCGATCCTGATTCCGTTCCTGGTCCTGTCCCTGGCCGGGTTGGGGCTCAATTTGCTCACCGGCTATGCGGGGCAATTGTCCCTCGGTTCAGCGGCGTTCATGGCCGTGGGCGCCTTTGCCACTTACAACCTCGAAGTACGGGTCGTCGGTTTGCCGCTGTTGGTCAGTATCGCCCTGGGCGGGTTGACGGCGGCGTTGGTGGCGGTGCTGTTCGGCCTGCCGAGTTTACGCATCAAGGGCTTCTACCTGCTGGTCTCGACCCTGGCGGCGCAGTTTTTCGTGACCTGGGCGCTGACCCGGTTCAGTTGGTTTTCCAACAACAGCGCCTCGGGCGTGATCAGCGCGCCGCGCCTGGACATATTCGGGGTGAACCTGGATGCGCCGGCTGGCCGCTACCTATTGACCCTGAGCGTGGTGGTAGCGCTGTTCTGGCTGGGCAAGAACCTGGTGCGCAGCGAGTTGGGGCGCAACTGGATGGCGGTGCGCGACATGGACACCGCCGCCGCGGTCATCGGCATTGCGTTGGCAAAAACCAAGTTGCTGGCGTTCGCCATCAGCGGTTTTTTCCTCGGGGTGGCCGGCGCGCTCTGGGCCTTCGCTTACCTGGGCACGGTGGAGCCCCACGGGTTCGACCTCAATCGGTCGTTCCAGATCCTGTTCATCATCATTATCGGCGGCCTCGGCAGCCTGCTGGGCAACTTCCTCGGCGCGGCCTTCATCGTGCTGTTTCCGGTGTTGCTCTCGAACCTGGTGTCGCTGCTGCCCGGCGGGCTGGTGGACGCCGGTCAGGTGGAGAACCTGCAGAAGATGATATTCGGCGCCCTGATCATCCTGTTCCTGATCAAGGAGCCAGAGGGCCTTGCGCGCCTCTGGCAGAGATTTCGCCAGCGCGCTCGGCTGTGGCCGTTGCGCTACTGAGCGATGCGCACAGCGCGGGTTTGCAGTTCCATTTTGTTGGCTTACCTATGGCTTCATAACAAGGAAAATCCGATGTTCAAACGATCATTCGCCAGCAGCCTGGCACTGGCCCTGAGCCTCACCGCCGCGGCCTTCACCGTCCAGGCGGACAACGAACAATACTTCCCGCTGCAAAGCTATCGCGTCGGCCCTTATGCGGCCGGCGGCACCGGTTTTTTCGGCGGTTTTATCGACTACCTCAAGTACGTCAACGCCAATGGCGGCGTGAATGGCGTCAAGTTGACCTGGAGCGAGTGCGAGACCGAATACGTGGTCGAAAAAGGCGTCGAGTGCTACGAGCGCCTGAAGAAAGGCTTGAACGGCGCGCCAGCGGCGGCCACCAACCCACTGTCGGTGGGTATTGCCTACGCCACGCTGGAGCGCTCGACCGCCGACAAACTGCCGCTGATCACCATCAACCACGGTCGCACGG
The DNA here is from genome assembly GCF_000416195.1 of Pseudomonas sp. CFII68. NCBI lineage: Bacteria > Pseudomonadati > Pseudomonadota > Gammaproteobacteria > Pseudomonadales > Pseudomonadaceae > Pseudomonas > Pseudomonas sp. CFII68. The sequence continues at coordinate 27,334 of NZ_ATLN01000024.1, read as the reverse complement.
ACTCCACCGACGGCAGCGTGTTTCCCTATGTCTTCCCGTTGCAGTTGAACCCGTATTCCGAAGTGTCGGCGATCATCAACTACATCGGCCAGAGGGCCGGGGGGGTGGACAAGCTCAAGGGCTTGAAGATCGTCACCCTGTATCACGGCTCGCCCTACGGCAAGGAAACCAACGAGGTGCTGCAAACCCTGGCCGCCAAGTACGGTTTTGCGCTGACCTTGCTGGAGGTGCCGCACCCGGGCAACGAGCAACAATCGCAATGGCTGAATATACGTCGGGAAAAACCTGATTGGGTGATCCTGCGCGGTTGGGGCGTGATGAACCCGGTGGCGCTGAAAACCGCGCAGAAAGTCGGTTTCCCGGCCGACCACATCATCGGCAACATCTGGAGCAATTCCGAGGATGACGCCGCGCCGGCCGGTGCCGCGGCCAAGGGTTTCATCGCCATCACCACGCACCCTTCGGGCACCGATTTCCCGGTGTTGCAGGGCATCAAGAAACAAGTGGTCGACGCCGGCCATGGCGACCTGGCCGACCCCAAGCGTTTCGGCACGGTGTATTACAACCTCGGCGTGGTCAACGGCATTCTCAACGTAGAGGCGCTGCGCATTGCCCAGCAGAAATTCGGCAAGCAACCCCTGACCGGCGAGCAAGTGCGGTGGGGCTTCGAGAACCTCAAGCTCGACGACGCTCGACTCAAGGAACTCGGGGCGTTGGGCCTGGTGCAGCCGTTGCAGTTGTCGTGCTCGGACCATGAAGGCGGTGGTGCGGTGCGCTTCCAGCAATGGGACGGTACGCAGTGGAAGCTGATCAGTGACTGGGTGCAGGCCGACCGCGCCTTGTTGCGACCGATCATCGAAGCGTCTTCGCACCAGTACGCCCGGGAAAAAGGCATTACCCCGCGTGATTGCAGCAAGGAATCCTGAGGCGTCACGGCGACCGGGCGGGCGTGTCCGGTCGCTACTTGAAAAAGGCGAAACAGCATGACGACGAACGTGCCGATCCTGCAGATCGACGATATTGAAGTCCTCTACGAACAGACCATCCTGGCCGTGCGCAGCGTGTCGCTGGAGGTCGCAAAAGGGCAGGTCGTGGTGCTGCTGGGCGCCAACGGCGCGGGTAAAAGCACCACCTTGAAAGCGGCCTCCAACCTGGTGCGCGCCGAACGGGGCGAAGTGGTGCGGGGGCGGATCGTCTACCAGGGACGGGAGGTGACCCACAGCGCGCCTCACACCTTGGCGGCGAGCGGCTTGGTGCAAGTGCTCGAAGGGCGGCATTGTTTTGCCCAGTTGACCGTGGAGGAAAACCTTCTGGCCGGCGCCCTGGCGCGCCAGGTGCCGCGGCGCCAGTTGCTGGCTGACCTGGAGTTGGTCTATGGCCATTTTCCGCGGCTGAAGCTGCGGCGCAAAAGCCTGGCCGGCTACACCTCGGGCGGCGAGCAACAGATGATCGCGATAGGCCGTGCACTGATGGCCAAGCCGCAACTGGTCTTGCTCGACGAACCGTCGATGGGCCTGGCGCCGCAGATTGTCGAGGAAATCTTCGAGATCGTGCGCCAACTCAATCAGGACGAAGGCGTCAGTTTCCTGATTGCCGAACAGAACATCAACGTCGCCCTGCGCTACGCCCACTATGGCTACGTGTTGGAAAGCGGTCGTGTGGTCAGTGAAGGCAGCGCCGAGCAACTGGCGGCTCGCGGCGATCTGCAGGATTTCTACCTGGGCGCACGGGCGAGGGAGCTTGCTGTTCCATGATCATTCCCACGCTCCTGCGTGGGAGTGTCGCCAGGGACGCTCCGCGTTCCGCTTTTGGCGTGTGACGCAGAGCGTCACGGGATGCATTCCCCCGCGGAGCGTGGGAACGATCAAAGCCAGTTATCGAGGTGTATCAGGTGCATGTCATCCGTTTCATGGGGGGGCGCTGCGCACCCCAGCGGGAGCAAGCTCCCTCGCCACAGAGGTGTGGGCTCAGGTCGACAGGTTGATCACCCGACCATCGCGCGTGTCCAGTGCCGGGCGGCGTCGATTGACCACCAGTTCGCCGATCCTGATCAACAACGTGCGGGTGACATTGCGGCTCAGGCCCAACAGGCTGGCGGTGTGGACCTGATTGCAGTTGGCGTAGCGGTAGGCGGTGCGCAGCAACTCGGCCTCGACCTTTTCATACAAGTCGCCATGCTCTTGCTCGAGCAGTTTCTCGAAGGCTTTCTGCAACAGCGTCTCTGCGCTTTGAGGGGCCGACTCCTGCGAGTTGTCCTGGCGTTCGATACGGAAGTTCGACAGGTGCAGGTCCTGCACGCCGATCACGTTGTTACGGCAAATCAACAGCGTGTGGTGGATGACATTTTCCAGCTCGCGGATGTTCCCCGGCCAGGAATAGTCGAGCAATTTGCGCTGTGCCTGGGCATCCAGCGTCACTTCGCCGTGACCGAGCCTGCGGCTGTACTCGGCAATGAAGTGACGGATCAGCGGCAGGATGTCACCGGGGCGTTCGCGCAGCGGCTTGAGCACCAGGCTGACCACGTTCAGACGGTAATAGAGGTCTTCGCGAAAGTGCCCGGCATTGATGGCTTTTTCCAGTTGCACGTTGGTGGCCGCCAACACCCGCACATTGATCTTGATGCTCTTGCGCGAACCCAGCCGGACCACCTCGCGCTCCTGTAGCACCCGGAGCAACTTGACCTGGATCGGCAACGGCAAATCACCGATTTCATCCAGGAACAGCGTGCCGCCGTCCGCTTCCTCGAACCAGCCGGCCTTGGCCGTCAACGCGCCGGTAAAGGCGCCTTTTTCATGGCCGAACAGCTCGGCCTCCACCAGGCTCTCGGAAAACGCCCCGCAGTTGACCGCAACAAACGGTTTGTGGCGACGGGCGCTGAGGTTGTGTACGTGGCGCGCCACCAGCTCCTTGCCGGTCCCGGTCTGGCCGATGATCAGCACGCTGGCGTCACTGGGCGCGACTTGCTGCAGGTGAGCCAGCAAAGCGCGGGAGGTGGGGTCTTCGAAGACCTGGGCCGTGGCACGAATCGAGGTGGCCAGGCCGGGGGAGGGAGGAAGCGTTAGAAGCTGCATGACGGTGGCCCGTTAATGAGATTTGCCGTGACTGAGGAGGGGTAAATGCCAACGTTCTTGAGGCAGTACCGCGAAGCCATTGGGCTTAAGGCTTAATCTAAATGATCTAAAAAATAGACAACAAATAACCTTTAGTTATTTGCTTAGGGCTTCACCTGCACTTCGAATCGGTGGCAGGGAGATTTTGTGGTGAGGGAGCTTGCACCGTGCCAGCCGGTCCAAGGGCCGCTTCGCACCCCGGCGGGAGCAAGCTCCCTCGCCACGGGGGATTGTGTTTGTCTGGGCAAATTTGCAGTTCCGGGCCGTACGCCATTTCGATGGCAGATACCACCCCCCTCCATCCGACACCACGAACATTGCGGCGAGGGAGCTTGCTCCCGCTGGGCTGCGCAGCAGCCCCAGACATTAGTTGCCGATACGGATATGCGGTGTGACGGACATCCCCACGCGCAGTTTCGCCGCCCCGGGCTGGTCGGGGTCGATGCGAATACGCACGGGCAAGCGCTGGACGATCTTGGTGAAGTTGCCTGTGGCATTGTGCGGGGCAATGGCGGAGTAGCTGACGCCGCTGGCCGGCCCCAGGCTTTGCACCGTGCCTTCCAGTGCCTGGCCCGGCAAGGCATCCACTTCGATATTCACGGTTTGTCCGGTCTCTACGCGCGCCAGTTGCGTTTCGCGAAAGTTGGCGGTGATGTAGACGGCGTCCAGTGGCACGATTGCCAGCAAGGGTTTTCCGGCATTGACGAAAGCACCGACGCGTATCGATTTCTCCCCGACGGTGCCGCTGATCGGTGCGGTGATGCGGGTATAGGAAAGTTGCAGTTGCGCGATGGCTTGCGCCGCCTCGGCATGGGCGAGGGCCGCCTTGGCCTTTTCCAGATCGGCCTTGAGGATATCCACGTATTGCCGGGCAGCCAGCAACCCCGCCTGGCTCTTGTCCCGGCTGGCCAGTTGAACGCTCAATTGCGCTTCGGCCTGTTGCTGGGCCTGCACGGTGCCCGACCCGTCGGTGGCCAGGTTGCGATAACGGGCCTGATTGACGCTGGCCAGTTTGAGTGCCGCCTCGTCGGCGGTTACCACCGCTTGGGCCTGACGTATGGTGGTTTCCTGTTGGATCAAGTGCGCTTGCAGGCTGGCGATGCCGGCCCGGGCGCTGGCGACCTGGGCTTGCGCCGCGTTCACGGCAGCGACGAAATCGCGGTCGTCGATGGTTGCCAGCAGGTCGCCTTTGTTCACCGGTTGGTTGTCTTCGACCAATACTGTCTCAACCGTGCCCGACACTTGCGGCGCTACCGTGGTGAAGTCGGCGTGGACGTAGGCATCATCCGTAGACTGTATCGATGCACTGGATTCAGGACGATTGAAATAGAACGCAGCGCCGATGGCCACTGCGAGCAGTGTGGCGCTGATGATCTGGGCTTTCTTCGGTAATGCCATGATGAGTCACCCGTGTGAGGAGGAAGGTGATGAGGCTGCGTGCATGACAGGGGCGGGGATGTAGGTCAGTCGCAACACCAGAGGAATCAACAGCAGCGCCAGCAGGCCCAACACGCGATAGGCATCAGCGATCGACAGCACCAGCGATTGCTGGCCGATGAGACTCATCAGTTGCGCCGGCTCAGGCACAAACGCCAGGCTGTTACCTACCAGTGCTCCCTGGTCCAGCAACATTTCTCCATGGAAGCGAGCGCGCACGGTGATGAGCTGGGTAACCGCCGCTGCACCGGCCAGCGATCCGAAGGCGCGCAACGTGTTGATCGTGCCGGACACATAAGGCCCTTCAGCAGGCTGCACCACGCTGGTGATCAGGAACAGCATCGAGACCACCGCCATCGGTTGTCCGAGGGCCTGCAGGGTCTGCGCCATGACGAACTGGTCGCGGTTCCATTCGCTGGTCAGTTGTGAGCCGGCCAGACACGCCAGCGCGATCAAGCACAACCCCAGGGCGAACACGACACGCGCATCGATCTTCTTCTGGTACAGCAGCAGCGCCACCACGGGCCCCAGGACCAGCTGCGGCAGCGCGACGATCAGGCCGACCGGCGCCATCTGGAAGGGGCGATAGTCCTGAAGTGCACCGAGATAGTTGGCCGGTAGCAGCGAGCTGGACATCAACACCACCAGCAGCGCGAAGAACAGGGTGCAGCCCAGTCCCAGGTTGCGGCGTCCGAGGATCTGCAACTTGATAAACGGTGATGGGTGATACCACTCGGTCAACAAATAGACCGCCAGCAAGGCCAGGCCAACCAGCAGCGAAGACGTGATCAGCGGTGAATGAAACCAGTCCAGCCGCACGCCTTGGTCCAGTGCGACAGTGATCAAACCGAACGCCGGCACACCGCAGGCCATACCAAACCAATTGGCCTGCCGGAAACGTGGGACCTGGACGGGTTCCTTCGCCAGCCCCCAGGCGATCAGGCCTGCGGCGATGAGGGCGAGGGGAATGATCTGCCAGTACACCCAGCGCCAGTCCTGCAACCCATCCGTCCAGCGCCCGGCCAACCAGATGGACAGATTAGGCGCGAAGGTCGCGGTCATCGCATACAGCGCCAGGCCATACAGCCGTATGGGGGGCGGCAGGAATTTGAGCGCCGCCATCATCAGCAGCGGGATGGTGGTGCCGCTGGCAATGCCTTGCACAAAACGCAAGGTCAGCAAAAGCTCCAGGTCGTGGATAAAAGGCAGGAGCAAGGCGAGTAGCGTACAACTGCCGAGCATCCACAATTCGAAGCGACGGACCGAGAGCGTGATGGCGAACCACGCCGAAAAGGGCATGGCAATCAACTCGCCGGCGCTGTACACGGTGGTGAGCCAGGAGCCGTCGTCGAAGCCCAAGCCCATCGCGCCTCGCACATCTGCCAGGGCCAATGCGCCGACCCGGGTATTCAACCCCGCCATCATGGCGGCGAGAAAAATGCCGACCAGGCCGACCATCGAGCGTTTCGAGGACGAGGCCTGAGGCCCTGCGCTGGCCGCGACGTGCGCTGGCGACAGTGCGACGCTGTTCATTGGGCAACCTCCGGATTCCAGCCGCCACCCAGGGACTTGTAGAGATTGACCACGGTCAGCGTGGCGTCGGTCGCGTTGGCGTTGAGGCGGGTTTGGCTGGCAAGCAGGTTGGACTGGGCCGTCAGTACACTCAAATAGTCGGCGGCGCCTTGCTGATAACCTCGCTCGGCGGCATGCAGCGCCTGCTTGTTCTGTTCATAGGACACCAGCAGCTCATCGTGTTGACGCTGTTGGGCCCCCCAGGCGTCCAGGGCGTTGTCCACTTCATGCCAGGCTCGCAAGACGGTTTGGCGATAAGCGAGTGCCGCGGTTTTTTGCCGTGATTCGTTCAGGGCCAGGCGTTGCATCAAGCGTCCACCCTGGAAGATCGGCAGGTAAACCGTGGGGCCGATGGAGAAGAACCGGGAATCCCAACTGGCGAGATCGCCACTGTCGAAGGCTTCCACGCCGATCTTTCCTTTCAGGCCAATGCGCGGATAGAAATCAGCCTTGGCCACACCAATGGCAGCCGTGGCGGCATGCAGCTGGGCTTCGGCGCGCAGGATGTCGGGGCGCCTGTGGGCCAGTTCAGAGGGGACACCAACCGGGACCCCGGAGGGCAGGGCAGGCAAGGGCAGAGCCTTACCCAGCTGCCCATCGAGGGCACGGGGCTGCTCACCCATCAGCAAGGCCAGTGCGTTCATCTGGGCGTTGCGACGTTGGTCCAGTTCAGGAACCATGGCCTTGATCGTGGCCAACTGCGCCCGGGCGGAGGAGGTTTCGAAGCGTGTCCCGACGCCGTTACGCTCGCGACTTTCAGCCAGGCCGAGGGTGCGCTCCGCGACCGTCAGGTTTTGCCGGGTGATGTCCAGTTGCGCCTGGGTTCCGCGCAATTGCAGGTAGGTCCGTGCCACTTCGGCGGCCAGGGCCACCTGTGCGGCTTCGCGATCATAAACCGTGGCTTCCAGCGTCGCGGCAGCGCCTTCGCGGGCCCGTTGTGCACGGCCCCACAGATCGATCTCCCAACTGGCATCGAAGCCCAGTTGCCAGAAATTGTTGGGCCCGGTCGGAGCACCCAGGGCTGCGAACTTGCCATGTTCGCTGAGGGCCTCCCGGGTGTAACTGGCATTGGCGCCTACGCTGGGCAGTAATTGCGATGCGGCGATGCCCAGTTGGGCGCGGCTTTGCTCGATGCGTTCGGCGGCCATCTGCAGATCAAGGTTGCCCGCCAGTGCGCGCGATTGCAGCCCGGTGAGCACGGCGTCATTGAACAGTGTCCACCACTGGGACGGCACCGCGGCAGTGGACGTCGGGATGACGCTTGCGTGCTCTTGTCGGGGTGACAGTTGCACAGCGTCAAGCCCGCTCTCAGGTTTCACGAAGTCTGGGCCTACCGTACAAGCGGTCAGGAAGATCGCGCCGATGAGCGTCAAAATGTGTCGAGGTATCCCGAAGAAAGCCGACATAGCCAGTTCCCCGTAAGGTTGCTGCGTCGCTCGACGAGCGCACGCCTGGGGTCAATGAATCAGCGATTGGCTCGCTGTGAATTCATGGTATTGGGGGACGTTTCCTGGCGCACTTCTACATCGGTTCAGCGAAACCATACGTCAGTGGCGGGGGATCTATACGAAGGTGTGGGGTCAGTGGCGTGATGGAAGCATCGTGGCGAGGTGCTGCTCCCGTTCGACGACTGTAGGAGCTGGCGAAGCCTGCGATCTTTTGATCTTTCGCTTGAGATTCAAGTGTCAGGGGAAAGATCGCAGCCTCGTTGCACTCGACAGCTCCTACACAGCTCCTACACAGCTCCTACTGGCGCAGGGCCGTGTCGATACAGGCCAGCAGCTTGTCGGCATCACAGGGTTTAGGCAGGCAGGCGATCAACCTCGGTATGTGTGCCCCAAGGTCCGGGTAAGCGGTAATGAAGATGGTCGGGATTTGAAAGCCCATGGCACCGAGCTGTTCATGCAGTTCCAGGCCACTCATCCCCGGCATCTGGATATCGGAAATCAGGCAGTGGGTAGCCGCCAGGGCGTTTGCGTCGAGGAAGTCCATGGCGCTGCAATAGGTTCGCACGTCATAACCGCTGGACCGTAACAGGCTTTTGAGGGCGGCCCGAACGGAGTCGTCATCATCGACAACGGCAATCGTCGTGGTATTGCGCATCGGGGTGTCATGCATATCGGGTCGCTCGCACAAGCGCCTGTCGTTGTTACAACGATACGCGGTCTCCTGAGGCGCAAAAGTATACCTAGGTATAGCGCGCTAAGACCAAAGGGTTGGCGTTGGATCCAACGGTTTGTCCCAGGGCTGCTTCCACTGTACGCAGGTACAACTGACCTGGGCTGACGGCTCGCCTAGACTGGCACGCATCGTTCCCTAGGGGTTCAACACCAAACCCCTAGGGCGCGTTAATTCGCTGTTCCTCTATGAAATCACTTGAAGGGCTTTCATGAGGGGTTAATCTAGAGATCGGCAACACGACCCGTTCTGGATCCCGACAGAGCCCCATCCTCATCGGGCGGCCAGCGCAGCCACGGACGTCGCCCCAGCGCGACGATATCGGCCATGCGATGTGACACTGGATGCCAGCCCGACGGCAACGTGCGACGGATAACTCACTACAAATTGCTCGCGTGCCGATGGAAAACCACATGCAAATTTTATGGGACGATGGTGAACGTGTCTTCTGCCGGGAACTGCGTCCGGGTGTCGAGGGCGATTGCAGCGTACTGGTTGCGCGGCCCGCTGCCGAACAACCGCGTCCCGGCTGTCTTGGCCGTCTGGCCCACGAGTTTGGCCTGAAAGACGAACTCGATGGCACCTGGTCGGTGCGACCGTTGGAGATGGTGCGCGAAGGCGCCCAGACGCAGCTGGTGCTTGAGGATCCAGGCGGCACGCCACTCGTGCAATTGCTGATTGCGCCCATGGAAACGGCCACGTTCTTGCGGCTGGCGGTGAGCATCGCCGTGGCCCTGGACAAGCTCCACCAGCGCGGTCTCGTCCATAAAGACATCAAGCCCAGTCATATTCTGGTGAACTGCTTCGACGGACAGGCCAGGCTCACCGGGTTCGGCCTCGCCTCACGGCTGCCACGGGAGCGGCAGGCGCCCGAGACCCTCGCGGGGACGCTCGCCTATATGGCACCCGAGCAGACCGGCAGGATGAATCGCTCGATCGATTCACGCAGTGATCTCTATTCCTTCGGCGTCACGCTGTACCAGATGCTGACCGGCTCGCTGCCGTTCACGGCATCCGACCCGATCGAGTGGGTGCACTACCATATCGCCAAGAAACCCTTGCCACCCCGCGAGCGGGTTGGAACCATCCCCGAGGTGCTGTCCGACATCGTCATGAAGCTGCTCGCCAAGACGGCCGAGGAGCGTTATCAGACCGCCGCGAGTGTGGAATATGATCTGCGGCGCTGCCTCGCCGACTGGCAGCAACAGCACCGCATCAATGCCTTTGCGTTGGGCGAGCATGGCACGTCCGATCGGTTGTTGATTCCCGAGAAACTCTATGGTCGCGAGCATGAGGTCGACACCCTGGTCGAAGCGTTCTCGCGGGTCGTTGCAAGCAGTGCGCCGGAGCTCGTCCTGGTCACCGGCTATTCCGGTATCGGTAAATCCTCGGTGGTCAATGAGTTGCACAAGGTACTGGTTCCGCCGAGGGGACTGTTCGCCAGCGGCAAGTTCGATCAGTACCGCCGCGACATCCCCTATGCGACGCTGGTGCAGGCCTTCCAGAGCCTGGTGCGTACCCTGCTTGGCAAGAGCGACACGGAACTGGCCAACTGGCGGGACGCGCTGCAGGAGGCGCTGGACGCCAATGCGCGGCTCATGACCGACCTCATCCCCGAGCTCAAGCTCATCATCGGTGAACCACCACCGGTTTCGGCACTTGATCCACAGCAGGAGCAACGTCGCTTCATGCTGGTGTTCCGGCGTTTTATCGGTGTGTTCGCCCACGAAGATCATCCACTGGCACTGTTTCTCGACGATTTGCAGTGGCTCGATGCGGCTACGCTCGATTTGCTGGAGGATCTGTTGACCAGCGCTGATGTGCGGCACCTGTTGCTGGTGGGCGCCTACCGCAGCAACGAGGTGGATGTCACCCACCCGCTGACAGGCAAGCTCCAGACTATTCGGAACGCGGGAGGCAACGTCGTCGAGATCATGCTGGCGCCGCTCGCCAAGGTGCACATCGAGCAGTTGATCGTCGAGGCGCTGCATGACGAGCAGGCCCGCATCGAGCCCCTGGCGCAGTTGGTGCTGGACAAAACCGCCGGCAATCCGTTCTTCGTGATTCAGTTCCTGCAAACGCTCGCTGACGGGCAACTGCTGACTTTCGATCATGACGCCCGGCAGTGGTGGTGGGATCCGGACCGCATTCATGCCGAGGGCTACACCGACAATGTCGTGGACCTGATGGTCGGCAAGCTGGTGCGCCTGCCGGTCGAGACGCAGCAGGCGCTGCAGCAGTTGGCTTGCCTGGGTAACGTCGCCGGGCTCAACGCGCTTTCGACCGTGCTGGGGATCCCCGGGTCCCAGGTCCGCGCGGTGCTCTGGGAGGCGATTCGCCAGGAACTGGTCGAGCGGCTGGACGACGCTTATGGTTTTGTCCACGACCGTATTCATGAAGCCGCCTATTCGTTGATCCCCCAAGGTTCGCGCGCCGAGGCCCACCTGCGCATCGGGCGACTGCTCGCTGCGCAGACATCCCCGCAAGGGCAGGAAGAGGCGATTTTTGAAATCGTCGGCCAGCTCAATCGCGGCGCGGCGTTGATCCCCGACCCGGCTGAACGGGAGCAGTTGGCAGCGTTCAACCTGATTGCCGGCCAACGTGCCAAGGCGTCGACGGCCTATGCGTCGGCGCTCAACTATCTCATTACCGGGATGCAATTGTTGGGCGAGGATTGCTGGACGCGTCGCCATGGGCTGATTTTCGCGCTGGAGTTGAATCGCGCCGAATGCGAGCTCCTGACCGGGCAGCTGTCTGCCGCCGACGAGCGCCTCACGGCATTGTCGGATCACGCCATGACCGTGATCGAACGGGCCAACGTCGCCTGCCTGCTAATGGATGTGTACTTGCTCCTGGATCGCAGTGACGGTGCGGTCACGGTCTGCCTGGCCTACCTGCGGCATGTCGGGATCGAGTGGTCGGCCCACCCGAGCGATGATGAAGTGCGTAGCGAGTACGACCGTATCGGAGCACTACTGGGGGACCGGGCAATCGAGGACCTCATCGACTTGCCGTTGATGGAGGATGCGACGTCGCTGATGACCGTCAACGCGTTGAGCAAGCTCTTTGCGCCGGCCTTGCAGACCGATGCGAACCTGGCCAGCTTGTTGATCTGCAAGGCGGTCACCCTGAGCCTCGAACAGGGTAACTGTGATGCTTCCTGTGTGCTCTACGCCAATGTATTCAGGGTCGCCGGCCGCAGGTTCGGTGACTATCAAGTGGGGTTCCGGTTCGGTCAGCTCGGTTGCGAACTCATTGAACGACGTGGCCTGACGCGATTCGAGGCGAGCACTTATCTTTGCTTCTCGAATTTTGCCGTGCGCTGGATGAAACCCGTGAGGCAATGCCGCGACCTGCTGCACCGGTCATTCGCTGCGGCGAACCGGATCGGCGACTTGCCGTATGGCGCCTATGCAGGCAACAGCCTCACCTCCGATTCTCTGTTCGCCGGCGAACCGCTGCCCGAGGTCCAAGAGCAAACCGAACGGGGCCTGGCTTATGCCAGGAAGGTTCACTTCGGGCTGGTGGTCGATTTTATCCTCACGCAACTGGTGCTGATCCGGATGCTGCGCGGCTTGACGCCGACCTTCGGTTGCCTGGACGACGGTGACGTCAACGAGCGTGACACTGAAGCCCGCTTGTCCAGCAACCCGGACCTGGCATTGGCCGAGTGTTGGTACTGGATCCGCAAGCTGCAGGCCCGCTACATCGCCGAGGACCCGGAAGCGGCCCTGGACGCTGCCGCAAAGGCGCAGCAGTTGCTGTGGACCTCCCACTCGTTTTTCGAGGAGGCCGAGTATTACTTCTATGATGCGTTGGCCCGGGCCGCCCGCTGCGACAGTCTCCCGCTGGGCGAGCAGGAACAGCACTTGAGCGCAATGGCTGCCGATCACCAATGGCTCCAGGCCTGGGCGCAGCAGTGTCCGGAAAACTTCGCCAGTCGTGCGGCGCTGGTCGGTGCCGAAATCGCCCGCGTCGAAGGGCGTGTGATCGATGCCGAGTTGCTGTACGAGCAAGCGATCCATTGCGCGCAGCAGAGCGACTTCATTCCGATCGAGGCGCTAGCCAATGAGCTCGCGTCTCGCTTCTACGCAGCGCGCGGCTTCGGCAAGATTGCCCGCGTCTATTTGCAGGACGCCCGTTACGGCTACCTGGATTGGGGCGCCGATGGCAAGGTCCGTCAGCTCGAGAACCGATATCCGTCACTGAAGGCCCAGGAGCATGCCCCAGGCCCGACGGCGACGATGGCGACACCGGTCGAACACCTTGACCTTGCCACTGTGCTCAAGGTCTCCCAAGCCGTATCGGGCGAAATCGTCCTGGAAAAGCTGATCGATATGATCCTGTGCACGGCCATCGAACAGGCAGGCGCTGAACGCGGGCTGTTGATCCTGTCCGATGGCGGCGAGCACCGTATCGCGGCGCAAGTGACTACTGGCGGCAACGCAACGCAGTTACGCGATGAGCGGGTGAGTGCGGCGCTGTTGCCCGAGTCGATTCTCTATCATGTGCTGCGCACCCGAGAGAGCGTTTTCCTTGACGATGCCGTGGCCGAGGCGCCGTTCGCCGCAGACCCCTATATCCGGCAGCAGCGGGCCCGTTCAATTCTCTGCCTGCCGTTGATGAACCAGGCCAAGCTCGTCGGCGCGCTCTATCTCGAAAACAATCTGGCGGCCCGTGTGTTCAGTCCGACCCGGATCGTCGTGTTGAAGCTGGTGGCTTCACAGGCTGCCATCTCGCTGGAAAATGCTCGCTTGTACCGTGAGGTCGCGGAACGCGAAGCGAAGATCCGGCGCCTCGTGGACGCCAACATCATTGGGATCCTCGTGTGGAACGCCGACGGCGAGATCATCGAAGCCAACGATGCGTTCCTTCGTATGCTGGGATACGAACGAGCAGACCTTGCCTCGGGCCATCTGCGCTGGAGAGACCTGACGGTTCCTGAGTTTCGAGAACTCAGCGAACGCAGGTTGGCCCACGCTTTGCTGACCGGGCATGCTCGACCCTACGAGAAAGAATATTTGCGCAAGGATGGCAGCCGACTGCCGGTCATCGTCGGCCTGGCGATGTTCGAAGCCGGTAGCAGGGAAGGGGTCGCCTTTGTGCTGGACCTGACCGAGCGCAGGCAGGCGGAGGAAAAGATCCGCGAAAGCGAGCGGCGCTATCGCGAAGTACAGACCGAGCTGGCCCATGCCAACCGTGTCGCGACCATGGGGCAGTTGGTGGCTTCGATCGCCCATGAAGTCAACCAACCAATTGCCGCGGCCATCCTCAACGCCAATGCCGCATTGCGCTGGCTGAACGTGCAACCGCCGGAGATCGGGGAGGTCCGGCAGGTGCTGGACCGCCTCATCTTCGATGCCAACCGAGCGGCGGACGTGCTGGGTCGCATCCGTGGACATATCCGCAAGGCACCACCGCAAAAGGGACCGGTAGACATCAACGCGGCGATCAGCGAGATGATCGACTTCACCCGTGGCCAGATCAGCAAGAGTGGCGCCTCGATACAGACGCAGCTCATGGACGGTTTGCCCACCATCGAAGGCGACCGTGTAGAGCTGCAACAGGTGTTGCTCAACCTGATCATGAATGCGCTCGAGGCCATGAGCGGTGTCAGCGAAGGCAAGCGGCAGTTGCTGATCTGCACGGTGCGCGATGATGCCGGGTGCATCGTGGTGAGTGTCAGTGACACTGGCCCGGGGTTCGCCTCGGACAGTACCGACCTGGTCTTCACTTCCTTCTACACCACCAAGCCTACGGGCTTGGGATTGGGGTTATCGATCTGTCGTTCGATCATTGAATCCCATGGTGGCAGTTTGAGGGCAAGCGTCAACCCACCCCGCGGTGCCACTGTTCAATTCACGCTGCCCATCGCAGCCTTGAGCTCAAGGACAGCGTCTTGATTAATACTTAGGTTTAAGACCTGTATATCAACCGGTCATTGAAATCAGTCCCATGTACAAATGAAACTCCGCAACCCCGGCGATACAGTGTTTTCAAGGGTTGCGGAGTCTCTTCTCATGAATAATCTAACTGCCCATGCCGTGGATGAGTTTTCATCACTGCGTTCCGTTGTGCTCATTTGCCTGGCACTGATGACAACGAATGTTTTCTATCGCTTGAGTGCGCCCACGTCCCCAGGTCAACTGCCGAAGGACATGTCGGATGTTTCATTGAAACCGGTCAACATCGAGCAAGCCCTGGGCAGCGTGCCCATAGGCGCCCACCTGGTCAGCCCTCGCCGGTTCTACCTGCATCACGGCATATACCTTGGCGGCGCAGAAGTTGCCCATTACTCGGGGTTCAGCGGCTCCCTCAAGTCGGGGCCTATCGAAGTGACCGATCTTGAGCATTTCGCCAAAGGCAAACCCGTGTGGATAGTTGACGAGCACTGTGAATATTGCGCCGAAGAAGTGGCCCATCGGGCGCGTTCGCGACTAGGCGAAGACCAATACAGGGTCTTATCCAATAACTGCGAGCACTTTTGCAGTTGGTGCACCACCGGGGAAAGTTACAGCAGCCAGATCAATGCATACTTGCATCGGCCTCGTCATCTTTTTGCACTGATATCAGCGTTGCACCCCCAGCTCATTGCATAGCGTCTACATCACGGTTCGAGCCATTGCTACCGTACTTTCCGGGCCGAGGCGCTGTGCTACAATTTTTTTCCGCCCACTCCCCAAGAGGATCGTGCATGAACGGCAATTCCCCATCCAATGACCCGAGCAGCAAGGATTCAATTGTGTTCGTGGTGGATGACGATGCCTCAATGCGCGATGCATTAAGCAACCTCTTGCGCTCGGTCGGCATACGCGTCGAGACGTTCGCCTCCACGGCGGACTTTCTCCAACAACCCAAGACCGAAGGTGCCAGTTGCCTGGTGCTCGATGTACGGCTTCAAGGTAGCAGCGGCCTGGACTTTCAACGTCAGTTGGCGGGGTCGAACGTCACTATCCCCATCATTTTCATCACCGGCCATGGCGACATCGAAATGTCGGTCAAGGCAATGAAAGCCGGTGCCGTGGATTTCCTGGCCAAACCCTTTCGTGAACAGGATTTGTTGGACGCGGTGTCAGCCGCACTCCAGGCCGACGTCAAGCGCCGGGCCGTCGAGGGTCAGCTTGCGGACCTGCATGCCCGCTACGAAACGCTGACGGCCCGTGAAAAAGAGGTGATGACGTTCGCTGCCAAAGGCCTGATGAATAAACAGATTGCCGGGCAGATGAACCTGAGCGAAATCACCGTGAAAATCCACCGCGGCCACGCGATGAAAAAAATGCACGCCAAATCCTTCGCTGACCTGGTTCGGATGGCGGAGTCATTAGGTGCCGGGCAGGGCCATTGAACAGAGCGACAGGCCTGCATGAACGCCGGCTCCTGGACTTGCGACGCCGCGCAGGCGGCGACGGTTAGCTAATTGCTGGTAAAAAGATTTATTGACTAAAAAATTACATCGGGTAATTATTTCCCTGCATCTGCTTTCACGCAGAGTCATTTTGCAGGGGCAACCCGATGAATCAGAACACCGTGCCTTCACTGGCCAGTCTTTACGTCGAGACTCACGAATCGCCATTTGACGCACGCCTGGCGCCTTCACTCATGCAAGGCTTTCCCGCCGAACCCCACCGCCGTGTCACCTGGCACAACTGGATGAGCCCACCGTTCAGCCAATGGGGTTTCCGCAACCTGGCGCGCTTGCGTCCTTCCATCGACGTGCAGGCCGGCAACGGGCCGGTCAGCGCGTTCAAGCAGGCGCTCCAGCCGCTGGATGAGCTGCACTTCGACAGCGAGTGTGGCTTGAGCATCAGCGTGATCGATCACCTGGTCGCCAGCCAGACCGATGCTTTCCTGGTCTTGCAGGGCGACACCGTCCTGTTTGAGCGCTACTTCAACGGCCAGCGTCCCCAGGACCGACACATCATGTTTTCGGTGACCAAGTCGCTGATCGGTGCCTTGGGCGAGCAACTGGTCTGCGAAGGCCTGCTGGACCCTACGTTGACGGCTGTCCATTACGTACCGGAACTGGCGGGCAGCGCGTTCGGCGATGCGACCGTGCGCCAGTTGTTCGACATGGCGGTGGCCGTCGATTACAGCGAGGTCTATGAGGATCCGGATTCAGAGAGTTCCCAATACGGTTACGCCTGCGGTTTCCAGCCGGCACCAGCGCAGTACGCGACCTTCGAATCCCTGTATCAGTACTTGCCCTCACTGAGGAAACGCGGCAGTCACGGCGGCTTTTTCCATTACGTGACGGCCACCACCGAGGCGTTGGCCTGGGTCATGGAGCGGGCATCAGGCAAGGCCTGCCATCAGTTGCTGCAAGAGATCTGGAGCCAGTTGGGCTGTGAACGTGACGGCTACTTCCTGGCCGATCCCTGGGGCCGCAGCGTCGCCGGTGCCGGTTTCAGTGCGACCTTGCGTGACATGGCGCGCTTCGGTCGCCTGCTGGCCAACGATGGCCGCCAGGGTGGGACACAACTGCTCTCGGCCGAGGCGCTGGCCGGTATCGCCGCCGGAGCCGACCCCGCGATCTACGCAGCATCCCCTGATTTTTCGAGCTGGACCCCAGGCGCGTCCTACCGCAGTCAATGGTATGTCTTCAACGACCACAGCCAGGCGCTCATGGCCGGTGGCATCCATGGCCAATACCTGTTCGTCGACAAACCGTCCGGCGTGGTGATCGTCAAGCAGTCGTCCCTGGACGAAGCCGTCAGCCCATTCGACGGCGACAGCGTGCGCATGCTGCGTGCCATCGCGGCGCAACTGACGCCCTGACTTCATCCGATAAACACAAGAATTTCGTTCCGCTCACCTGGCCCCACCAGGTGTTGGCGCGGGTTTGCGCCGCCATTTACTGCCCTGTAACAACAATAATCACACAGGAGCTCCATATGGTTTCCATGATGCGTTTGTCCCGAACGGTGCTCGTTCTCGGGTTGCCCTTGACCGCCCAGGTTGCCTGGGCGGGCTACACCTTCGAGGAGGGCAACCTCAAGGGCGAGGTCAACTTCAGTGCCGGTGGCGCAGTCCTTTCTACCCGCAACGTCAACTTTGGCGGCGGTGTGGTGGACATGCGCAGCGGCAAGAATGGCGGCACGAAAATCGACTGGCAGGAGTTCTACGTCAAGCCGGGCATCAAGTTGGAATACGCCGTGCAGCCGGATTTCAGCCTGTTGGCGGGCGGCTCCCTGGTGGGCGCGACCACCTTCGGTGATGGCGATGCCGGTGGCTTCACCCGTAGCTCCGACGGCAAGCTGTCGACCGAAGAGTTCTATGGCGGTTTCCGCGCTGGCGAATGGACGGTCACCGGCGGTCGCCAGAACTACATGATCGGCAACGGTTTCATCGTGATGGATGGCAACCTCGACCAGTTGAACGACGGCGCCTACTGGCTCGCCCCACGCACCGCCTTCAAGGATTCGGCCGTGGTCGCCTGGGACCATGGCGCGTTGAAGGTCCAGGGCTTCAGCCTGGGCACCGACAGCGACCTGGGTGACTTTCGCATGAGCGGCGTGAACCTGGACTACAACCTCGACGACCAGGTGACGCTGGGCGCCACCGCGTTGAAGGTCAAGGCCCTGGGCCCCAAGGGCAGCACATTGCCGCGTCGTCGCGATGGCATGCTGGTGTACAACGTCAGGGCCTTGAACGCCAAACTCCCGGGCATCCCGGACCTGACCCTCAATGCCGAATATGCCCTGGAGCGAGGCAGCGGCGAAGGCGTGGACTACGATGCCAAGGCCTGGTACGGCCAGGCGGATTACACCTTCAGCACGCTGCCGCTGACCCCGGTGATCGGCTACCGCTACGCGAGTTTTTCCGGCGACGACAACCTCACCGACAACCGACAGAAAGCCTGGGATCCGTTGACCAAGGGCTTCGTCGACTGGAGCACCTGGTTGATCGGCGATGTCGTCGGCAACTACCTGCTGTTCAACAGCAACGAAAACGTCCAGCAGTTCTCACTCAAGACCCACCTCAACGAAACCCTCACCCTCGGTGCGATCCACTACCAGTTCTGGCTCGACGAAAAAAACTACATGGGCACCGCCGTCAGCGATAAACGGTTTGCCGACGAGAGTGTAGTCTTCCTGGATTGGGCGCCTTCGAAGTCGTTGTCCACCTCGCTGTCCTATAACTGGGTCAAGCCCATGGCAGCGGCCAAGCAAATCTTCGGCGACGACCGGAAATTCAGCGCGCTGGAACTCTACTTCACCTACCGCTATTAAGTGCCGCGAGCCTTCGCGGCCGCGCTGGAGTGTTTGATCATGAGCCTGTTTTTGCGTAACACCTTGCTGGGCGCTGTCGTTTCGATGCTGGTCAGTGGCGCGAGCCTGGCCGAAGAGCGGACGGTGCGGATCTATAACTGGATCGAGTACCTGCCGCCTGAAATCCTCAAGAGTTTCCAGGAGGAAACCGGCATCCGTCCCATCTACGACGTGTTCGACAGCGTCGAGACTTTGGAGTCCAAGCTGCTGACCGGCAACTCCGGGTATGACGTGGTCTACCCGAGCAGTTCCAACGTCAGTCACTTGATTGCCGCGGGTGCCGTCCAGCCCCTGGACCGCAGCCAACTGCCGAACTGGCAGCATCTGGACCCCGAGTTCATGAAGTCCCTGGAAGCGGTGGGCGATCCGGGTAACCGCTATGCGGCGCCGTATCTGTGGGGCACGACCCTGATCGGCTACAACGTCGACAAGGTGCGGCAGGTGCTGGGTGCCGATGTGCAAATGAACACCTGGGACATCCTGTTCAAGGAAGAGAACATGGCCAAGCTGGCCAGTTGCGGCGTCGGTCTGCTCGACGCCGCCAACGAGATCGTGCCCATCGCCTTGCACTACGAAGGGCTCGACCCCAACAGCCAGAAACGTGAAGACTACGCAAAGGCGCAGGCGGCCATGCTCAAGGTTCGCCCGTACATCACCTACTTCAACTCATCGCGCTATGGCATGGACCTGGCCAACGGCGAGATCTGCGTAGGGGTGGGTTGGTCCGGTGGGGTGGCCCTGGCCAAGCGACTGGCCGAAGACGCAGGGAAGGGGGTCAAGGTGGAGATGGCGCTGCCCAAGGAAGGCGCACCGATGTGGTCGGACGTCATGATGGTGCCCACCAATGCGCCGCATGCCAAGGAGGCTTACGCGTTCATCAACTACATCTTGCGTCCCGACGTCATTGCCCGGATCAGCAACAAGATCGGTTACCCCAACCCGAACAAGGACTCCACGACGCTGGTCAATGCTGAAATTCGCAACAACCCCGCCATGTATATACCGGACGAAGCGCGCAAGACTCTGTTCGCGTTGGAGCCGGTGCCGGCGGCGGTGGAGCGGATCCGCACCCGTACCTGGACCAGCATCAAGACGCATCGCTGATCAGTGTGACCCGGCGTTGCGGCGCCGGGTCCGTATCGGTGGGGTGTTCGCTCAGGCGCGCATGCCCAGGAAGAGCAATTCGGTGATACGCCGGACCTGGGTAGAGTGTGCCTCGATGTCCGGTTGTTCCTGGTTGACCAACCTGAACAGCTGCAAGTGCGAATAGTCGTTCAACAGGAACGCGGCGAGGTCGACATCGAGGTCGGCGCGCAGCTTTCCGGCCTGTTGCAATTCCCTGATCAGCCCACTGATTTCGGCCCGGAGCGCATCGTTCATGGCGCGATAACCCTCGGGCAGCCCGTTGTTGCCACCAAACAGGATCAGCGGCAGCAACTCGCGCCACAGGCTCGGATGCATGACCTCCAGCGCGTAGCCGGTCAACAGCCGCTCCAGATAACACAGCGCTTCGACCGGGTCTTCGATTTCAGGGATCTGGCTGCGGGTGTCCGTGAGTGCGCGCTGGTCGGCGTCGTGCAGGATCTCCAGGATGATCTCCTGCTTGTTGCCGAAATACTTGAAGACGGTAGGCGCCGATACGCCGGCCTGGCTGGCGATCTGCTCGATGGTGGTGTTCTGGAAACCCTGGCGCTCGAACAGTTCGACCGCCGCCTTGCTGATGGCTTGGCGGCGTTCGGCTTTTTGACGTTCACGCAGTCCGCTCACGGGAGGTCCTTGTTGGAAAGCAGCGATTAAAGGCCTTGGCGCACCAGCCCTGTGGGAGCGAGCTTGCTCGCGATAGCGGTGGATCAGCCGCTTTGAAGTCGACTGAAATACCGCCATCGCCAGCAAGCTCGCTCCCACAGGGTTCCTGGTTAACAACAAGCCGGGTATAGGCATGCAAAATACTTAACCCAGTAAAGTTTTTAAAGGATTTATTTCAATGGTGGAGTCTGATCGGGAGCTTTTGTGGCGAGGGGATTTATCCCCGCTG
Organism: Pseudomonas sp. CFII68; assembly: GCF_000416195.1. NCBI lineage: Bacteria > Pseudomonadati > Pseudomonadota > Gammaproteobacteria > Pseudomonadales > Pseudomonadaceae > Pseudomonas > Pseudomonas sp. CFII68. Next base: position 6,734 of record NZ_ATLN01000024.1, on the reverse strand, counting down.
GGCTGCGCAGCAGCCCTGAAACCTTTCGGCTAGGTGTGTCGAGTCAGCGGTATTTTGGGGGCTGCTACGCAGCCCAGCGGGGATAAATCCCCTCGCCACAATGGGCAAAATGCCATGCCGTACTTGGCGAAATCAGGCACAGGGATGGCGCGTTCAGGTAACTAACTCGGGAGGGAAGGCAGGTAACGTGGCGCGACTTTTCATCGCAAGTGCGCACGTTCGCCCAGGGTGGATCAACCCGACCAAGCGGTACCGCTTCCAGGAGGGGCGGGAATACCAGAAGCACCGACTGTCCCTGCGCACGTCTCAATGTTCGATCACAAGAGAATAAAAAAATGACCAGCCCCAGCTTCAAGGATTCGAACGGCCATTTGGCACAGGGCTTCAAGCCTCGTCACGTCACCATGCTGTCCATTGCCGGGATCATCGGTGCGGGTCTGTTCGTGGGATCGGGCCATGCCATTGCCGCCGCCGGCCCGGCCGTCATGTTGGCCTACCTGTTTTCCGGGCTGTTGGTGGTCCTGGTCATGCGCATGCTGGGCGAGATGGCGGTCGCCAACCCGGACACCGGCTCCTTCTCGACCTATGCCGACCAGGCCATCGGCCGCTGGGCCGGCTTCACCATCGGTTGGCTCTACTGGTGGTTCTGGGTGCTGGTGATTCCCATCGAAGCGTTGGCCGCCGGTCATGTCCTCAACCAATGGTTTCCCGCTATCGACGCGTGGTTGTTTGCCTCGGTCTCCATCGTCCTGCTGGCCGTGACGAACCTGTTCAGCGTGTCCAAGTACGGCGAGTTCGAATTCTGGTTCGCCATGGCCAAGGTGGTGGCGATCATTGGTTTTATCTCCCTGGGTTTCGCGGTGCTGATGGGTTGGATTCCCGAACGCGAAGCCAGCGGCCTGAGTCGGTTGATGGAGGAGCACGGCGGGTTCGCCCCCAACGGTCTGTCGGCGGTGGTGGGCGCGTTCATCACCATCATGTTCAGCTTCATCGGTACGGAGGCGGTGACGATCGCGGCGGCGGAATCCGATAACCCTGCGCAGAACATTGCCAAGGCCACCCGTTCGGTGATCTGGCGTATCGGTGTGTTCTACCTGTTGTCGATCTTCGTGGTCATTTCCGTGGTGCCCTGGAACGATCCGCTCCTGGCTTCAGTCGGTTCCTACCAGCGGGCGCTGGAACTGATGAACATTCCCCACGCCAAATTCCTGGTGGATATGGTGGTGTTGATCGCCGTGGCCAGTTGCATGAACTCCTCGATCTATATCGCCTCGCGGATGTTGTACTCGCTGGGGCGTCGCGGCGATGCGCCAAAGGCACTGAAGGTCACGTCCTCGGCCGGTGTGCCACGGTCGGCGGTGATTGCCAGTACCGTGCTGGGCGCGGGTGTCACCTTGTTCAGCTACTTCATGCCCGCCGGCCTGTTCCAGTTCCTGCTCGCCAGCTCCGGCGCCATCGCCTTGCTGGTGTATCTGGTGATCGCCATCTCGCAACTGCGCATGCGCCGGATGTTGCAACGGCAGAACATCGAGCTGCCTTTTCGCATGTGGTTGTTTCCCTGGCTGACCTGGTTGGTCATCGTGTTCATCTCGGCGGCGCTGGCGGTCATGATGGTCACGCCTGAGCACCGTAGCGAGGTCAGTACCACCCTGGGCCTGGCGTTGGTCATTTCCTTTATCGGCCTGGTGACATCGCGGCATTCACCCCAGCCTGAGCGCGTCGCTTCCCTCGGCTAGTTCGTCATTTTTACCCTGTTGACGCCACGTTACTGGCGTCAACAAAACCGCCTTTTCAGCCCATTCAAGACGTAAAAACCCCAGTCTTGAAGCGCGGCCCTTCCGCCTGTCACCCACTTGCAAACCCAGCCTTGCGAACCGGCACTAACCCGCGGCCGCGTTGTCAGTAATTTGCGCCTGTAGGGATGAGGATCGTCCCTGGTATCGGCACACTCAGCTGGATAGTTTTTTCTCGAGCACTCTCGGAAAAACAGCCTTGCGATGGATTGCGTCCTGGACCGACCATTTCTCTTGCAGGCGATTTCCCATGGGGTTTCTACTCGATCCGCGTCATGACATCGATGCTGCCTTATTGAGCTACCGCCGAGTGTTCTGGGCCCTGGCATTGTTCAGTGGCGTGATCAATCTGTTGGTGCTGGTGCCGTCGCTCTACATGATGCAGGTCTACGACCGGGTCCTGACCAGCCGCAACGAAACCACCTTGTTCATGCTCACCTTGATGGCCCTGGGACTGTTCATGTTCAGTGCCCTGATCGAGTGGGTCCGTGGCGAGGTGATGATTCGCATGAGCGCGGGGCTGGACGAAGCCTTGGGCGAGCGGATTTTCGACGCTGCCTTCGCCCGCAGCCTGCGCGAGCACAACGCCAACCCGGCGCAAGTGCTCACCGATCTGGCGACGCTGCGCCAGTTGATTACCGGGCAGGGCCTGATCGCCTTGCTCGATGCACCCTGGCTGCCGATCTTCCTGCTGGTGGCGTTCATCTTTCACCCCTGGTTCGGCGTGCTGACACTGGTGCTCGCCCTGGTGCTGGTCGGCTTGGCGCTGTGGGGCGAACTGGCGACGCGCACGCGCCTGGGCGAAGCCAATCGCCTGGGCGTGCAGTCGTCGATCTATGTGAATAGCACGCTGCACAACGCTGAAGTGATCCAGGCCCTGGGCATGCTCGGGCCGCTGCGTCAGCGCTGGAGCCTGTTGCAGCAACGGATCATTGCCGCCCAGGCCCATGCCAGCGACCGCAGCGCGCGTATCACCTCGATGACGCGTTTCGTGCGGATCTCCGGGCAGTCCCTGGCGTTGGGGCTGGGCGCTTTGCTGGTGCTTGAAGGCCAACTGTCGGCGGGCATGATGATTGCGATGTCGCTGTTGCTGGGACGGGCCCTGGCGCCCGTGGAAATCGCCATCGGCTCGTGGAAGCAATTCAACGCCGGACGCCAGAGCTACCAGCGCCTGAGCCAATTGCTGGCCCAGCATCCGCGCGAGCGTCTGCGCATGCCGTTGCCGCCACCCACCGGTGCGGTGCGCCTGGAGCAGTTGTATGTCGGTCCGCCGGGGGCTTCGCAGCCGATCCTGCGCGGGATCAATTTCAGCCTCGCCAAAGGCGATGTGCTGGCGGTGGTCGGGCCCAGCGCCAGCGGTAAATCGACACTGGCGCGCGCCTTGGTCGGGGTCTGGCCGGCCATGGGCGGGTCGGTGCGCCTGGACGATGCCGAGATCAGCCAGTGGTCCCACGACGCCTTGGGGCCCTACCTTGGATACCTGCCACAGGACATCGAGTTGTTCGATGGCACGGTCGCCGACAACATCGCCCGTTTCGGTGAGCAGGACGCCGACAAGATCATCGCCGCCGGGCGTCATGCGGGTATCCACGAAATGATCCTGCGCTTTCCCAAGGGCTACGACACGCCGTTGGGTCCCGGCGGACTTGGCTTGTCCGGTGGGCAGAAACAACGCCTGGGCCTGGCCCGCGCGCTCTATGGACGGCCGTCGCTGATCGTGCTCGATGAGCCCAACTCCAATCTCGATGACGCCGGCGAGCTGGCGCTGGTGCAGGCCATCAGTGCGCTCAAGGCGGCCGGCAGCACCGTGGTGTTGATTACTCACCGACCCAGTGTGTTGGCGGTGGTCGATCACATCCTGGTGCTCAAGGACGGTACTCAACAAGCGTTCGGCCCACGGGACCGGGTGCTCAAGGCATTGATGCCGGGGCCGAGACCGGCCGCGGTCAGGGAGGCGGGCGGCGATGCGTGATCTGACTCCAGGGGCACAAGCGTACAGCGAGCAAGGGCTGAGCGTGCGCAGCACGACGACGCTGCCCAGTGCCAGCACTGACGCCGGGAGCGCGGCGCGTTATGGCGTGGGATTCCTGGTCCTGACGCTGGGTGGTTTCCTGCTCTGGGCCTGCCTGGCGCCGCTCGACCAAGGGGTGGTAGGCAGCGGCACCGTGGTGGTGGCGGGGGAGCGCAAGGCGGTGCAGTCGTTGGTCGGCGGGGTGGTGGAAAAACTGTTGGTCAGCGATGGCGACCGCGTCACCCAGGGGCAATTGCTCGTGCAGCTCAATACGGTGCAGGCGCAGTCGCAACGGGACGTGACCCTGGGCAAGCTGCTCAATGATCGCAGCATCGAGGCGCGCTTGATTGCCGAGCGCCTGGGCAATGCCGAGATCCAATGGCCCGCGGAACTGCTGGCCCACGCCGACGAACCGCGAGTCAAGGCGGCCATGGCCTTGCAGAGCCAGTTGTTCATCACCCGCCGCGCGGAGCTGGGCAGCCGCTTGCAGATCATCGAGCACGAAGCCGCGGCCTTGCAGCAGCAATTGCTTGGTTACGAAGGCGTCAAGCGCAACTACGACGCGCAGATGCGCTTCCAGCAGCAGGAGCTCGAAGGCCTGCGTGATTTGGCCCGGGAAGGCTACGTTCCGCGCAACAAACTCTTCGAAGCCGAGCGCAACGCGGCCCAGTTGGCGGGGCAGATCGCCTCTGGGGTGGGTGATGTCGGCAGGACTCGCCAGGCGATCAACGAAAGCCGGCTCAAGGCCTTGCAGGCGCAGCAGGAGTTCCGTCGCGATGCCGAAACCCAGCTCAGCGAAGTCTCGGCCGAGGCCGCCGGTTATGCCGATCAGATTCGCGCCTTGCAGTTTGAAGTCGACAACGGTGCGATCCGTGCGCCGGTGGCCGGGCAGGTCATGGACGTGAGCATTCATACGGTCGGCGGCGTGGCTCAGGCCGGCCAGACTCTGATGCAGGTCGTGCCGCTGGATGCACCGATGGCGATCACCGCGCGCTTCGAGCCGTTGATGGCCAACAAGCTGCGCCCGGGTCTGCCGGTGCACGTGCATTTTACCGCGCTGCAACGGGTGGATACGCCGACGGTGACCGGCACGGTGACGACGGTGTCGGCGGACCAGTTGATCAACGAGCAGACACACCAACCGTACTTCTCTGCCAAGGTCGAGATTCCTGCCGACACGGTGGCTGCGTTGCAGAGCGCCGGCCTGCTGGTGCGCCCGGGCATGCTCGCCGACGTCACGGTGGTGACGGGCGAGCGCACCTTGATGAATTACCTGATGAAGCCTTTGCGTGAACGCTTGCTTGCAGCCTTCAAGGAGGAATGAGCATGGTCGATCGTTGCCGCTACCGTGTGCGTGTATTGCTGAGCCTGTGTGCGGGTTGGGCGGCGTTCAATCCGGTGTGGGCCGCTGAGGGGGGGCTGAGCCTGACCGCCGCCTACGATGCTTCGCGCCTCAACGATCCGACCGTGCAGTCGGCTGCCCACGCCTTTGAAGCTTCGCGGCATGAAGAGGACATCGGGCGCGGCGGCCTTTACCCGCAAGTGTCGCTAAGCTCGCGCTACGGCTACGGCGGGCGTACCGACGGCGGTGACGACAGCAGTTACGTCAACAGCAACGATTACCAGGCGAACAACGTCACCTTGGCGGCGCAACAGCCGCTCTACGACAAGGCACGCTGGGCGGCGTATCAGGAGGGCAAGGCGCGCGGTCAACTGGGCACCCAGGTGTTCGACGTGGCCGGTCAGACTCTGTATGACCGGGTGGCGAAGGGGTATTTCGACGTCGCCCGGGCCGAGAATGAGATCAAGTTGATCGTCCAGCAGAAGAGCGCCATCCAAGGTTTGGTCGTTCAAAGTAAAAAGCTTTATGAAGGCGGCCAAGGTGCGATCACCGATATCGACGAAGCCCAGGCGCGGCTCGACCTGGTGCAAGCCCAGGAGGCTGAAGCCCAGGCGCGTCGGGTGGCGGCGTTGCGGGCCTTGTCCGGGCGTGCCAGCGTGCCGATCGATGACATCCTGCCGATGCGCGAAGAATTGGCCGCCGGTAGCCCGATCCCGGCGGAGCAGGATTTGCCGTACTGGACGGCGATTGCCCGCGAGGCCAGCCCCGAGCTGGCCGCCCGACTGGCGGCGGTGAAAGTCGCCGAAGCCCAGGCCGACAGCCAGCGCGCCGGGCATTATCCAACCTTGTCGCTGACCACTCAGCTGACCCGCCGGGAAACCCGTCAATACCAGGAACTCGACCCGCGCCAGGACACTTACTACGTGGGTGTGCAGTTGGATATCCCGTTGTATCGCGGCGGGGCGGTACGGGCGTCGGTGGCCAAGGCCGAAGCGCAACTGGCCGGCGCCCAGTCCGACTACGACGTGCAACGCCAGCAACTGGCCGAGGATATCGAGGCCGATTACCTGGGCGTCGTCGCCGGGTTTACCAAGAGCAAGGCGATGCAGCGGGCGGTGGAGTCCAACCAGCGAGCACTGACCTCGACGGAAAAAGGCTTCCAGGGCGGCGTGCGTTCCACGGTGGATATTCTTGACGCGCAGCAGCGGCTGTTCCAGGCCCGTCGAGACCTGCTCAACACCAAGCTCGACATGCTGCAAAGCTATGTGAGCCTGCACACCCACACCGGCCAGATGAACCGCGCAGTGCTGGAGCAGGTGCAAAGCTTGTTCTAGACAATCCAGGGCTCAAGTTTGCAACTTATCCCTGTGGCGAGGGAGCTTGCTCCCGCTGGGCTGCGATCTTTTGATCTTTCACTTAACACTCAACAAGGCCTGAAAAGATCGCAGCCTCGCTTCGCTCGACAGCTCCTACAGCGCAGCCGAGCGGGAGCAAGCTCCCTCGCCACAAAAGCCGCCCATGACCTGTGGTGACCTTCAACCTTTCTGGCACAACACGCCCCCCTGTGGGAGCGAGCTTGCTCGCGATA
>NZ_ATLN01000023.1:0-22830 GCF_000416195.1 Pseudomonas sp. CFII68 | reverse complement strand
TGCTCGCGAGGCGGCCTTACAGCCGGCCTGTTTCTTCGGCTGTCCCCAACCCAAATTGTGGGAGCGAGCTTGCTCGCGATGAGGCCAGTAAGCTCAACATGCATGTGACTGAACCACCGCCATCGCGAGCAAGCTTTGCTCCCACAGGAGAAACGCGGTCTCACCAAGAGCTAGGTCGGCTATAAGGCCGCCTCGCGGTGGACGTTGATCTCGGCGCCCCGTTAACCACGATGGCCGAACGCAGGCATTGATCCGTGGGCACCTCGGCATGGATGCCGAGGTAGCCGCGCTGGGCCATGGATGGCCCTTCGCGGCGGCCCACGGAGCAATGCCGGAGTGAGGGCACACCGAGCCTAAGCGAGGTGCCGAGTGGTGGGGCAGAAGCGTTTTGCTTACTTTTGCGCTTCTCAAAAGTGAGCCGCTGTAAGAGCGGAACCATTAGTCGCCTTCACCAAAAAAACGGATATACACACAACGCTGAAAAGGGCCGCTTCGCAGCCCAGCGGGAGCAAGCTCCCTCGCCACGGGGGTTGCAGCGCCAGGAGGTGTGATGAGTCATTCATTTGTGTCGGAAGGATCACCGGCCCCGAAAGGAAACATCCCACAGCTTTTTAGGGTTGCCGCTCGGAAGTGGGCTCTCTAACCTTTGGACGTCGCTGCCTAATCAGCGACCGGGTGTGGAAACCTGAACCTTTAGCAGTGGCATGGCTGAACATCGTGTTGCCGACGTCTGGTTTCGTCTGCAAACTGCGTCTTGGCGGCTGTGCGTGGGCAGACTTCGTCTGGCCGGGTCCTGCTAACCGGTATTTCCACCCCACGTACCGCTGCCACCTATTGTCGCGTGGAAACGACACAGGGATGGCTCCAACTTTAAGCAGGAGAATTGAATATGGATAAGTCAGTCCCCGACCCACCCTTCAACAAAACCAACCCCCTTTCCGGTTTCGACGCCATCGAAGACCTACTCAAAGACCGCGCCGCCGCCGAGCGAGCCCTCAATCATTACCTCAACCCAAAGCCTCCAGAGCCAAGCACCGATCAGCGCATCGACAGCCTGTTCTCCGTCACCGCCAAAGCCGATGCCGACACGCTGTTGACCAGCACCTCCGAAACCCTGGCCTCAATCAAAGCCATGGCCGAGGACCTGGCCTTTGAAGTGGAGGGCACGCGCCGCAGCGTGGCGCTGGGGATTCATCAGTTGGTGGAGTTGTGCCAGTTGCTGGTGGACAAGGCGTTGGATCAGCTTGAGGCACCGGCCAGCCCTGCTGAGGTGTAGCGAGAGGGGAAGGTCCGACCTATTAACTCAAGGTCGGACACAAACCTGTGGCGAGGGGATAAATCCCCTCGCCACAAGGGCTTCACTGGGCTGACGGCACAGTCAGTCCATCGATTACTGCATCAACACCTCAACCACCCCATCCGCCGTCATCGTCACCTGGCTGGTGCCCGCTTCAACTTCCGGCGTCACCGACTCAGCATCCATGGACGCCGCTTTCATCATCATCTGCGGGCGCATGTACGGTTGTGGATAACCGTTGGTGTTGAAGTTCAGGTTGACGATTTTGTAACCCTTGCCGCCCAGGGCGTCGGTGGCCAGTTGGGCGCGGGCCTTGAAGGCGTTGACGGCGTCCTTGAGCAGGGCGTCTTCGCTGCTCTGGCGGGTGGCGGTGGCGATGGCGAAGTCCATGCCGGCCATTTTCATATCACCAAGCAGTTCACCGGTGAGTTTGGACAGGGCGGCGAAGTCGGCGCTTTCCAGGCGCAGTTCGGCGCGTTCGCGCCAGCCGGTGATTTTCCCGCCTTTGTTGTCGTAGATCGGGTAGCTGTTGCGGCTGCCTTGGCGCAGGTTGACGTCCTTGACTTGCTTGGCCTGGCCGATGGCTTTGTTCAGCGTGGTGCTGACGGCGGCGGCGAGTTTGGCCGGGTCGGTGTTCTGTTCTTCGGTGTAGAGGGTGACGATCATCAGGTCGCGGGCCACTTCCTGGCTGGCTTCGGCGCGCAGGGAAATCTGGTTGTAGTGCAGCTCATCGGCGGCCAGGGCCGGCAGGCTGGCGACAGTGCCGAGGCTGAGGGCGAGCAGGGCGGCGGGGCGACTGAACGTGTGCATGAAAGCTCCTTGGAATGATGTGCAGGGGTGAGGTCCGGGCCTGCGTGAACGTTAAGACTCTAGCTTTTATGGGTGGGTTCGCACAGTTACAACTTCTATACAGATCATGCACGGTGAAAGGCTTTCTGTGGCGAGGGGATTTATCCCCGCTGTGGGAGCAAAGCTTGCTCGCGAAAGGGCACCTTCCTCTATGGAAGACCGCAGCGCCTTCATCGCGGGCAAGCCTTGCTCCCACAGTATCCCCTCGCCACAAGGGCATGCAGCGAGGCTGGAGGCTGTGGCGCTTTGCCGCAGATCTGCCGCTGCAAGCCGCGCCTTGGTTATACTCCGTGCGATCCGCCTGGAGCGCTCATCAGGAGAGCTCATGCTCGCCCCTTTGCAAATGACATCCGCCTCTCGCCAGAACCTCTGGCGCCTGACATTCATCCGCATTCTGGTCCTGGCGGCCCAGGCTGGGTCCGTGGGGCTCGCCTATTGGTTCGACCTGCTGCCGCTGCCCTGGCTGCAATTGGCGATCACCCTGGTCTGTTCCAGCGTGCTCTGTGCGCTGACGGCGATTCGCCTGCGCACCTCGTGGCCGGTGACCGAGCTGGAATACGCCGTGCAACTGGCCGGCGACCTGTTTATCCACAGTGCGCTGCTGTATTTCTCTGGCGGTTCCACCAACCCCTTCGTCTCCTATTACCTGGTGCCACTGACCATCGCCGCGGTGACGTTGCCGTGGCGCTATTCGCTGATTCTTTCCGGTATCGCCCTGGCGCTGTACACCTTGCTGCTGGCGCGCTTCTATCCGCTGGAAACCTTCCCCATCGCCCGGGAAAACCTGCAGATCTACGGCATGTGGCTGAGTTTCGCCCTGGCGGCGGGGGTCATCACGTTTTTTGCCGCGCGCATGGCCGAGGAGCTGCGCCGCCAGGAAGAGCTGCGGGCCATCCGTCGTGAAGAGGGCTTGCGGGACGAGCAATTGCTGGCCGTGGCGACCCAGGCCGCCGGCGCCGCTCACGAATTGGGCACGCCGCTGGCGACCATGAGTGTGCTGCTCAAGGAGATGCGCCAGGATCACCACGACCCGGCGCTGCAGGATGATCTCAGCGTGCTGCAGGACCAGGTCAAGCTGTGCAAGGAAACCCTGCAATACCTGGTGCGTGCGGCCGAGGCCAATCGCCGGCTGGCCATCGACATGCAAGACGTCACCGATTGGCTCGACGAAGCGCTGAACCGCTGGCACCTGATGCGCCCGGAAGCCAGTTATCGCTTCCAGCGCCTGGGCCAGGGGGCGGTTCCGCGCATGGCGCCGCCGCCGGACCTGACCCAGGCGCTGCTGAACCTGCTCAACAACGCCGCCGATGCTTGCCCCGAAGGGCTGGAAGTGGCGTTGGACTGGAATGTCTATGATCTGACCATCAGTATTCGCGACCATGGCGCCGGTGTGCCGCTGGCGATTGCCGAGCAGATCGGCAAACCGTTCTATACCACCAAGGGCAAAGGTTTCGGCCTGGGCCTGTTTTTGAGCAAAGCCAGCGTGACACGCGCCGGCGGCTCGGTGAAACTCTACCCCCATGAGGAAGGCGGCACGCTCACCGAGCTGCGCCTGCCCCATGCCGACCGAGGAGACGAAACATGAGTGACGAGATCCAAGTCGACGGCGAAGAGCTGCCGCACCTGTTGCTGGTAGATGACGACGCCACGTTTACCCGTGTCATGGCCCGCGCCATGTCCCGTCGCGGTTTTCGCGTCAGCACCGCAGGTTCTGCCGAAGAAGGCCTGACCATCGCCCAGGCCGACCTGCCGGACTACGCCGCCCTGGACTTGAAAATGGACGGCGATTCGGGCCTGGTGCTGCTGCCCAAGCTGCTCGAGCTGGACCCGGAGATGCGCGTGGTGATCCTCACCGGTTATTCGAGCATCGCCACCGCGGTCGAGGCCATCAAGCGCGGTGCCTGCAATTACCTGTGCAAACCGGCGGATGCCGATGATGTACTGGCGGCGCTGTTGTCCGAGCACGCCGACCTCGACACCCTGGTGCCGGAAAACCCCATGTCGGTGGATCGCCTGCAATGGGAGCACATCCAGCGCGTGCTGACCGAGCACGAAGGCAATATCTCCGCCACGGCCCGCGCCCTGGGCATGCACCGGCGGACCTTGCAGCGCAAATTGCAAAAGCGTCCCGTGCGTCGCTGAACCTGCGCTGAACAGGTGTTGTCCACCCTCGCGACACATCGGGCCGTTGCTTTATGATCGGCCCGAGTTCTTTTCCCTATTGAGCCTTAACCATGAATCAGAACGCTGAATATTCCGCGGTCAATGACGCGGTGCGCGGGCAGTTTTTCCGCCGTGTCTGGCAAATGACCACGCCGTACTGGCGCAGTGAGGAGAAGGGCAAGGCCTGGACGCTGTTGATCGCCGTCATCGCACTCTCGCTGTTCAGCGTGGCGATTTCGGTGTGGATCAACAGTTGGTACAAGGATTTCTACAACGCCCTGCAAGAGAAGGACAGCGCGGCGTTCTGGCAATTGATCCTGTATTTCTGCGGCATCGCGGCGGTGGCGATCCTCGGCGCCGTCTATCGCTTGTACCTCACGCAGATGCTGACCATTCGCTGGCGGGCCTGGCTGACGGAGCAGCATTTTGCCCGTTGGCTCAATGACAAGAACTATTACCGACTGGAGCAGGGCGGTTATACCGATAACCCGGACCAGCGGATTTCCGAAGACCTCAACAGTTTTACCAGCAATACCCTGAGCCTGGGCCTGGGGTTGCTGCGTACCGTGGTCAGCCTGGTGTCGTTCTCGATCATTTTGTGGGGCGTGTCAGGCAGCATCGAGGTGTTCGGCTACACCATCCCCGGCTACATGTTCTGGTGTGCGCTGGTGTATGCGGCGGTGGGCAGCTGGCTGACGCACCTGATCGGCCGTCGCCTGATCGGTCTGAACAACAACCAGCAACGCTTCGAAGCGGACCTGCGTTTCTCCATGGTCCGGGTGCGCGAAAACGCCGAGAGCATTGCCCTGTACAACGGCGAACCGAACGAAAACCGTCGCTTGAGCGGGCGTTTTGGCCTGGTCTGGCATAACTTCTGGGACATCATGCGGGTGTCCAAGCGCCTGACGTTCTTCACCTCCGGCTATGGCCAGATCGCGATCATCTTCCCGTTCATCGTCGCCGCGCCGCGCTACTTCGCCGGCAAGATCCAGCTGGGCGAGCTCATGCAGATCAACTCGGCCTTCGGCAATGTGCAGGAGAACTTCAGTTGGTTCATCAGCGCCTACGCCGACCTCGCCGCGTGGCGCGCCACCTGCGATCGTCTGCTGAGTTTCCGCCAGGCCATGAGCGACAACGAAGACCGTGTGCCGGCCATCGATGTGCAAAACCAGGGTGATGGGTTGAAGGTTCATCACCTGGGGCTGGACCTGGCCGACGGTCGCCATCTGCTCGAGAACGCCGACATGACCGTGGAGCCGGGCGAGCGGGTGATGCTCAGTGGCCGTTCAGGCAGCGGTAAATCGACCCTGCTGCGCGCGATGGGGCACTTGTGGCCGGCGGGGCACGGGACGATCCGGCTTCCGGCCGCGCGTTACCTGTTCCTGCCGCAGAAGCCGTATCTGCCGATTGGCAGCCTGCGTGAGGTATTGAGTTATCCACAGGCCGGCGATATCTACCCCAACGAACGTTATGCACAGGTGCTGGAAACCTGCCGCCTGCCGCACCTGATCTCGCGGCTGGATGAGAGCAACCACTGGCAACGCATGCTCTCGCCCGGCGAGCAACAACGCCTGGCGTTTGCCCGGGCATTGCTTTATGCGCCGCAATGGTTGTACATGGACGAAGCCACGTCGGCGATGGATGAAGAAGACGAAGCAACGCTGTACCAGGCGCTGATCGACCAGTTGCCGGGCCTGAGCATCGTCAGCGTCGGCCACCGAAGCAGTTTGAAACGTTTCCACCCGCGACATGTGCGTATCGAAAATGGCCAACTGGTGGAGCGCACCGTAACCGCATAAACACCACAAAACCTGTGGGAGCGGGCTTGCTCGCGAAGGCGGTGTGTCAGTTGACATTGACGTATCTGACACGCCGCCTTCGCGAGCAAGCCCGCTCCCACAAGGGTTTGTGGTGAGCCGGATGTTTATGTCTACAACCGATTCGATGTGGGAGCGAGCTTGCTCGCGATGAAGCCGACTCGGTGTCAGCACCCGACTCGCCACTGCTCCCACGGTGATCGTACAACCACGTTGCGCTATGATGATGCCATTCAGCCGTTTACCGAGACACAGCCCCATGGAAAACCCGATCGACGTACCACGCTTTCCCCGCAAGCGCCGCAGCCTGGCGCAGGAGCTGGTGACGGTGTTGACCGAGCAGATTCGCGACGGCCTGCTCAAGCGTGGCGATAAATTGCCCACCGAGTCGGCGATCATGGAAGCCCATGGCGTCAGCCGTACGGTGGTGCGCGAGGCGATTTCCCGCTTGCAGGCGGCCGGCCAGGTGGAAACCCGCCATGGCATCGGCACCTTCGTGCTGGACACGCCGAGCCCGAGTGGTTTTCGCATCGACCCGGCCACCGTGGTCACCTTGCGTGACGTGCTGGCGATCCTGGAATTGCGCATCAGCCTGGAAGTGGAGTCCGCCGGGCTGGCGGCGCAGCGCCGCAGCGACGAGCAACTGGCCGCGATGCGCGCCGCCCTCGACGCCTTGAACGAAAGCGCCGCCCACGCCAGTGATGCGGTGGCCTCGGACTTCGCCTTCCACCTGGAAATCGCCCTGTCCACCGGCAACCGCTACTTCACCGACATCATGACCCACCTGGGCACCAGCATCATTCCGCGTACCCGGGTGAACTCGGCGCGCCTGGCCCACGATGACCAGCAGCGCTACATGAACCGCCTGAGCCGCGAGCACGAGGAGATCTACGACGCCATCGCCCGCCAGGACTCCGAGGCGGCTCGTGCGGCCATGCGGTTGCACCTGACCAACAGCCGCGAAAGGCTGCGCCAGGCCCATGAAGAGGCGCAGGCGCAGGGCTAGCTGCTGTCAGTTGAGATGAGGTGAGTCGCTGTTCCTGTGGCGAGGGGATTTATCCCCGCTGGGGTGCGAAGCAGCCCCACACTGACGCCTCTGTGTGTCAGATCGGATTGAGTCACCGCCTCTGGGGTTGCTGTGCAACCCAGCGGGGATAAATCCCCTCGCCACAGGGGAGCGGTGTCCGGCTTTGTATCTGTGTGCCCGTCTGACGAGTCGTAGGCGCGCAGCCCTACGCGTTGACCCGCAACATTTGCGGCTCGGATGTATCGGGATCCCAGCTCTCGTAGCTAACCTCGTAACGAAGCTCAACCAATTTGCCGAGGTAAGCTGTCAACTCGGCGTTGGTTACAGTCACTGTCACATCCTTGCGCGGCGTACCTTCTTCGCCCTCGGTCAGAGGTGTAAACGCGCCTGCCGGAGTAGGAGGCGTCGAGCCGACGCCCAAAGTCAGTTGGGCGTTCGAGTACGGTGCGAAAGCTGTATCCGGAATCTTCACGATTAACGCCGTTGTCTTTGACAGGCTGATTGTGATTTCCCCTGCGGTTGGAAAATCCTTGAGCGTGGGTTTCGCATACGTCGTCATGATGTCACTCCCTGTGAGGCAGCCCTGATCGTTGCGTACGGGCGACTCACTTAAAAGATCGTGAAAGGGACTACGGCCGTGCCCAGCACGGCCATGCCTGGGTTATGCCCCCTTGCCCTGACGACGCCTACTGGCAAAGTTGACAGTGACGACGAGCGGTCCTGATGCTCGGGCGGCAAGTTTCATCCTTCTTCCAATCCCGCTAAAACCCCCGATTTACAAGGCTTCACGACAAACGCCCCGGTCCTGACCCCCGACAAAAGACGAAATGCAGTTGACGTTCATATTTTAAGTTGTACGATGACCTACAACTTCACGTGAAGCTGAACCGTTTCCTACAACACATCATTTGCGTCCAGGGTGTTCGAATAATGAATCCACAAGAACTGAAGTCCATCCTCTCGTCTGGCCTGCTGTCGTTCCCGGTCACCGACTTTACTGCCCAAGGCGATTTCAATCGCGACAGCTACATCAAGCGCCTCGAGTGGCTGGCCCCGTATGGCGCCTCTGCCTTGTTCGCAGCGGGCGGCACCGGTGAATTCTTCTCCCTGGCCGCCAGCGAGTACTCGCAGGTCATCAAGACCGCCGTCGATACCTGCGCCACCAGCGTGCCAATCCTTGCCGGTGTCGGCGGTGCTACCCGCCAGGCCATCGAATACGCTCAAGAAGCCGAGCGCCTGGGTGCCAAGGGCCTGTTGCTGCTGCCGCATTACCTGACCGAAGCCAGCCAGGACGGCGTTGCCGCCCACGTTGAAGCCGTGTGCAAATCGGTGAAGATCGGCGTGGTGGTGTACAACCGCAACGTCTGCCGCCTGAACGCCACTTTGCTGGAACAACTGGCCGAGCGCTGCCCGAACCTGATCGGCTACAAGGATGGCCTGGGCGATATCGAACTGATGGTGTCGATCCGTCGCCGCCTCGGCGACCGCTTCAGCTACCTGGGCGGCCTGCCGACCGCTGAAGTCTATGCCGCGGCCTACAAGGCCCTGGGCGTGCCGGTCTACTCCTCGGCGGTGTTCAACTTCATCCCGAAAACCGCGATGGATTTCTACCACGCCATTGCCCGCGACGATCACGAGACCGTCGGCAAGATCATCGACGACTTCTTCCTGCCTTACCTGGACATCCGCAACCGCAAGGCCGGTTACGCGGTGAGCATCGTCAAGGCCGGCGCGAAGATCGTTGGTTATGACGCCGGCCCTGTGCGCACGCCGCTGACCGACCTGCTGCCAGAAGAATACGAAGCCCTGGCCGCGCTGATCGACAAGCAAGGCAAGCAGTAACAGACCCGATGAGGCCGCTGAGTAATCAGCGGCTTTTTGCGTAAGGCTTGTCGTTCCCACGCTCTGCGTGGGAACGCCGCCAGGGACGCTCTGCGTCCCCAGATCGCTTTTGTAGAAGGAGTAGCTCCGTGGCAGATTCAAAGCGTTTCGATAACTACATCAACGGTCAGTGGGTGGCCGGTGCCGACTATTGCACCAACATCAACCCGTCTGACTTGTCCGATGTCATCGGTGAATACGCCAAGGCTGACGCAGCGCAAGTCAACGCCGCCATCGAAGCCGCCCGCGCCGCGTTCCCGGCCTGGTCGACCTCGGGCATCCAGGCCCGTCATGATGCGCTGGACAAAGTCGGCAGCGAGATCCTCGCCCGCCGTGAAGAACTCGGCCAACTGCTGGCCCGGGAGGAGGGCAAGACCCTGCCCGAAGCCATCGGCGAAGTGACCCGCGCCGGTAACATTTTCAAATTCTTCGCCGGTGAATGCCTGCGCCTGTCGGGCGATTACGTGCCGTCGGTGCGCCCGGGCGTCAACGTCGAAGTCACCCGCGAAGCCCTCGGTGTGGTCGGCCTGATCACGCCGTGGAACTTCCCGATTGCCATTCCCGCGTGGAAAATCGCCCCGGCCCTGGCCTACGGCAACTGCGTGGTGATCAAACCTGCCGAGTTGGTACCGGGCTGCGCCTGGGCCCTGGCCGAGATCATCTCCCGCGCCGGTTTCCCGGCCGGTGCGTTCAACCTGGTGATGGGCAGCGGCCGTGTGGTCGGCGAAGTCCTGGTCAACAGCCCGAAAGTCGACGGCATCAGCTTTACCGGTTCGGTGGGCGTGGGGCGGCAGATCGCCGTCAACTGCGTGTCGCGCCAGGCCAAGGTGCAGTTGGAAATGGGCGGCAAGAACCCGCAGATCATCCTCGACGACGCCGACCTCAAGCAGGCCGTCGAACTGGCGGTACAGAGCGCGTTCTACTCCACCGGCCAGCGCTGCACGGCCTCGAGTCGCCTGATCGTCACCGCCGGCATCCACGACAAGTTCGTCGAGGCCATGGCCGAGCGCATGCAGTCGATCAAGGTCGGTCATGCGTTGAAGGCCGGCACCGATATCGGTCCGGTGGTTTCCGAAGCCCAGCTCAGCCAGGACTTGAAGTACATCGACATCGGCCAGAGCGAAGGTGCGCGGCTGGTCAGCGGTGGCGGCCTGGTGACGTGCGACACGGAAGGTTACTTCCTGGCGCCGACCCTGTTCGCCGACAGCGAAGCCTCGATGCGCATCAGCCGCGAAGAGATCTTCGGCCCGGTGGCCAACGTCGTGCGCGTGGCCGACTACGAGGCGGCGCTGGCGATGGCCAACGACACCGAGTTCGGCTTGTCGGCCGGTATCGCCACCACCTCGTTGAAGTATGCCAACCACTTCAAGCGCCATTCCCAGGCGGGCATGGTGATGGTCAACCTCCCGACCGCCGGCGTGGATTACCACGTGCCGTTCGGCGGGCGCAAAGGTTCGTCCTATGGATCGCGTGAGCAAGGTCGCTACGCGCAAGAGTTCTACACCGTGGTGAAGACCGCTTACATCGGCTCCTGATACACCGCAATACCTGTAGGAGCTGCAGGAGCTGTAGGAGCTGTCGAGTGCAACGAGGCTGCGATCTTTCCCCTGACAATTGAGTCGTGAGCGAAAGATCAAAAGATCGCAGCCTCGTTTGCACTCGACAGCTCCTACAAGCTCCTACAGGACGTAACACAACATTTACCCGCATAAAAATAAATAGTGGGAGTACCTCTACATGCAAGCGACCAAGCCGACTCACGTCCGCTATTTGATCCTGCTCATGCTGTTTTTGGTGACAACGATCAACTACGCCGACCGTGCCACCATCGCCATCGCAGGCTCCAGCCTGCAAAAAGACCTCGGCATCGATGCCGTCACCCTCGGTTATATCTTCTCCGCCTTCGGCTGGGCCTACGTGGCCGGGCAGATTCCCGGCGGCTGGCTGCTCGACCGTTTCGGGTCGAAAAAAATCTATGCCTTGAGCATTTTCACCTGGTCGCTGTTCACCGTGCTGCAAGGCTATGTCGGTGAATTCGGCATGTCCACGGCCGTGGTTGCACTGTTCATGCTGCGCTTTCTGGTGGGGTTGGCCGAAGCGCCGTCCTTCCCGGGCAATGCACGGATCGTCGCCGCCTGGTTCCCGACCGCAGAACGCGGCACCGCCTCGGCGATCTTCAACTCGGCGCAGTATTTCGCCACCGTGTTGTTCGCACCGCTGATGGGCTGGATCGTCTACCGTTTCGGCTGGCAGCACGTGTTCATCGTGATGGGCGTGATTGGCATCGTGTTCTCGCTGATCTGGTTGAAAGTGATCTACGGTCCGCGCCAGCACCCGATGATCAACGAGGCCGAGTTCAATCACATCGCCGCCAACGGCGCGATGGTCGACATGGACCAGGACAAGGGCAAGGAAAAGAAAGCCGACGGTCCGAAGTGGGAATACATCCGTCAACTGCTGACCAACCGCATGATGCTCGGCGTGTACCTGGGGCAGTACTGCATCAACGGCATCACCTACTTCTTCCTGACCTGGTTCCCGGTGTACCTGGTGCAGGAACGCGGCATGACCATCCTCAAGGCCGGTTTCATCGCGTCCTTGCCGGCGATCTGCGGTTTCATCGGCGGCGTGCTGGGCGGAGTGATTTCCGACTACCTGCTGCGCAAGGGCCACTCGCTGACCTTCGCTCGCAAGACGCCGATCATCGCCGGTCTGCTGGTGTCCAGCAGCATCGTGGCGTGCAACTACGTCGACGTCGAATGGATGGTGGTGGGCTTCATGGCCCTGGCCTTCTTCGGTAAAGGCGTCGGCGCACTGGGCTGGGCCGTGGTCTCCGACACGTCGCCAAAACAGATCGCCGGTTTGAGCGGTGGCCTGTTCAACACCTTTGGCAACCTGGCATCGATCACCACGCCAATCGTCATTGGCTACATCATTAGCTCCACAGGCTCGTTCAAATGGGCACTGGTGTTCGTCGGTTGCAACGCGCTGATGGCGGTGTTCAGCTACCTGGTCATCGTCGGGCCGATCAAGCGTGTGGTGCTCAAGGAACCAACGGCCAAGGATGCCGACATCGCCAGCCTGTCTGAAGCCAAGTCCTGAGGAGCGGCATCAATGCAACTGATTGAACATGCCGATTCGCCGCGTTACATCCGCCTGCATGAGCGGGACAACGTGGTGATCGTCGTCAATGACCAGGGCGTACCGGCCGGGACCGAGTTCCCGGACGGCCTGGTCACTGTGGATTTCGTGCCGCAGAGCCACAAGGTCACCCTGGTGGACATTCCCGAGGGAGGCGAGGTGATTCGCTACGGCCAGGTCATTGGCTACGCGCTGCAACCGATCCCCCGTGGCAGCTGGGTCAAGGAAGACCAGTTGCGCATGCCCACCGCGCCGCCGCTGGACAGCTTGCCGCTGTCCACCGACGTGCCGGTGGCCGACGCGCCGCTGGAGGGCTACACCTTCGAGGGTTATCGCAACGCCGACGGTACCGTCGGCACGCGCAACATCCTGGGCATCACCACCACGGTGCAGTGCGTGACCGGGGTGCTGGACCATGCGGTCAAGCGCATCAAGGATGAGCTGCTGCCCAAGTACCCGAACGTCGATGACGTGGTGGCGCTGACCCACAGCTATGGCTGTGGCGTGGCGATCACTGCCACCGACGCCTACATCCCGATTCGTACCGTGCGCAACCTGGCGCGCAACCCGAACCTGGGGGGCGAGGCACTGGTGATCAGCCTGGGCTGCGAGAAATTGCAGGCCGGGCAGGTGATGCATGAGAACGACAGCTCGGTGGACCTCAGCGAGCCTTGGTTGTATCGCTTGCAGGATTCCAGCCACGGTTTCACCGAAATGATCGAGCAGATCATGGAACTGGCCGAGACCCGCCTGAAGAAACTCGACCAGCGCCGTCGCGAAACCGTACCGGCTTCGGAACTGATCCTGGGCATGCAGTGCGGCGGCAGCGATGCGTTCTCCGGCATCACCGCCAACCCGGCGCTGGGCTACGCCTCGGATCTGCTGCTGCGTGCCGGGGCGACGGTGATGTTCTCCGAAGTCACCGAAGTGCGCGATGCGATCTACCTGCTGACTTCCCGGGCGCAAACCCAGGAAGTGGCCCAGGAACTGGTGCGGGAAATGGACTGGTACGACCGTTACCTGGCCAAGGGCGAGGCCGATCGCAGTGCCAACACCACGCCGGGGAACAAGAAGGGTGGGTTGTCGAACATCGTCGAGAAGTCCCTGGGCTCGATCGTCAAGTCCGGCAGCAGCGCGATCAACGGCGTGCTCGGCCCGGGCGAGCGCTTCAAGCAAAAGGGCCTGATCTTCTGCGCCACACCGGCCAGTGATTTTGTCTGCGGCACGCTGCAACTGGCGGCGGGGATGAACCTGCATGTGTTCACCACCGGCCGAGGCACGCCGTACGGCTTGGCCATGGCTCCGGTGGTGAAGGTCTCGACCCGCACCGAACTGGCCCAACGCTGGCCGGACCTGATCGACATCGACGCCGGCCGGATCGCCACTGGACGGGCGACCATCGAGGAACTGGGCTGGGAGCTGTTCCACTACTACCTGGACGTGGCCAGCGGCAAGAAACAGACCTGGGCCGAGCGGCACAAGCTGTACAACGACATCACCTTGTTCAACCCGGCGCCGATTACCTGATGACTTCGTGATCGCTGGAGATCCAGTGTGGGAGCGGGCTTGCTCGCGATAGCGGTGGTTCAGTTTGCATTGATGTTGGATGTGCTGCCGTCTTCGCGAGCAAGCCCGCTCCCACAGGGGGGAATGCGGATTCTGTGACCGCCACAGATCCAGTGTGGGAGCGGGCTTGCTCGCGAATGCGGCAGTTCAGCTTGCATTAATGTTGGATGAGCCGACGTCTTCGCGAGCAAGCCCGCTCCCACAGGGGATGTGGGGCTGAATGTGGATTTTGTGTTCATCAAAGAACAAATGTGGGAGCGAGCCTGCTCGCGAAGACGCTTCACCAGACGCCAATGCCGTGAGTGGCTTATCATTAGCCACCTAACGACACTGCTCTCAAGGTCCCCGGCATGCTGGCAATTTTCTTCGAAACCCTGAACATCACCGCACCGGTGTTTGCCATGCTGTTTCTGGGGGCGTTGCTCAAGCGCATCAACTGGATCAACGACAACTTCATCCACATCGCCTCGTCCCTGGTGTTCAACGTCACCATGCCGGCGCTGTTGTTCCTCGGCATCCTCCATGCCGACCTGCATGCGGCGTTGCAGCCCGACCTGCTGATCTATTTTTCCATCGCTACCCTGGTGAGCTTTGCGATGGCCTGGGGCTGGGCGATCTGGCGTTGCCCGCGCGAAGATCGCGGCATCTATACCCAAGGTGCGTTTCGCGGCAACAACGGAGTCATCGGCCTGGCGCTGGCGGCGAGCATGTATGGCGACTACGGAATTTCCCTGGGGGCGATTCTCGCGGCGCTGGTGATCCTGTTCTACAACACCTTGTCGACCATCGTGCTGGCGGTCTACAGCCCGGTGATCAAGTCTGACCCATGGAGCATCTGCAAGAGTGTGATCAGCAACCCGCTGATCATCAGCGTGATCAGCGCCGCGCCGTTCGCCTATTGGCAGATCGGCCTGCCGAACTGGTTCGAGACCTCGGCCAAGTACCTGTCGCAAATGACCTTGCCCCTGGCATTGATCTGCATCGGCGGCACGCTGTCGCTGGCGGCCCTGCGCAAGAGCGGCAAGATGGCCCTGAGCTCAAGCCTGGTGAAGATGGTCGGCCTGCCACTGCTGGCTACTTTGGGCGCCTGGCTCTGGGGCTTTCGCGGGGCGGAACTGGGGATCCTGTTCCTGTACTTCGGCAGCCCCACCGCCGCCGCCAGTTACGTCATGGCCCGAGCGGCCGACGGCAACCATGAACTGGCGGCGGCGATCATCGTCATCACCACGCTGATGGCGGCGATTACCACCAACCTGGGGATCTTTGTGTTGCAGTGGGGTGGGTGGATCTAGGTTCGAAGGTTGTGGTGTTCTTTAGGCCCGATCGCGAGCAGGCTCGCTCCCACAGGTAATCACAGGTGTACCGGAGTTTTATGTACACCGAAGATCCACTGTGGGAGCGAGCCTGCTCGCGATTGCGATCTCCCAGTCACTCAGATTTCTGATAGCTATCGATCACTTCCTGCGCCGCCCGAAACGCATCGATTGCCGCCGGCACGCCCGCGTACACCGCGCAATGCAGCAATGCCTCGCGAATCTCTTCCACCGTGCAGCCATTGTTCAGTGCACCGCGCACATGACCCTTGAGTTCATGCGGGCACTTGAGGGCGGTGAGGGCGGCCAGGGTGATCAGGCTGCGGGTCTTGAGCGGCAAGCCGTCGCGGCTCCAGACGCTGCCCCAGGCATGTTCGTTGACGAAGTCCTGCAAGGGTTGGGTGAATTCGGTGGCGTTGCCCAGCGCGCGGTCGACGAACGCGTCGCCCATGACCTGGCGACGCATGTCCAGGCCGGTCTTTGGGGTGTCGGTCATGGCAAATCCCTCTTGTGGTGTTGGCGGCGCCAGGCGCGCAGGGAGGTGAACAGCAAAAACGCGAGCAGGGCCGGCAACACATAGAACAGCATGAGCCGTTCCAGTTGGCCGGCCAGGGGCATGCCGGTGGTGAACGACACCACGTGCAGCCCATAGGCCAGGTACAAGCCCAGCAACAGCAGGCCTTCGGCGCGGGTGACACGATAACCGGAATAGAACACCGGCAGGCACAGCACCGCCACGCCGAGCATCACCGGCAGGTCGAAATCCAGGGCGTTTGGCGAGACCGACAGTGGCGTGGGCGCGGCGAGGGCGGTGACTCCCAGCACGCCCAGCAGGTTGAACAGGTTGCTGCCGATCACGTTGCCTACCGCAATGTCCCGCTGGCCGCGCAGGGCGGCGATCAACGAGGTGGCGAGCTCCGGCAGCGAGGTGCTGACGGCGACGATGGTCAGGCCGATGATGCGCTCCGAGAGCCCGAGGTCCGTCGCCACTTCCACCGCTGCGCCCAGCAGCAGGTGGCCGGCGAAAACCAGCATGGCCAGGCCCAGCACGATCATCGACAGGCTCTTGGGCCAGGACCCCTGGGTCACGGTGATACCCACGGCGTGCGGTCGCCCCGAGTGTCGCGATTGGCGCAGCAACAGGCCCAGGTACACCGCCAGGGCCACCAGCAGCCATACGCCGTCCAACCGGGTCAGTTCTTCATTCCAGGCCAGCACGAACACCAGCAGGCTGGCACCGATCATCAGTGGGATGTCCAGGCGCACCAGTTGGCGCGAGACGCGCAGCGGAATGATCAGCGCCGACAGCCCGAGGGTGACGAGGATGTTGAAAATGCTGCTGCCGATCACGCTGCCCACGGCGATGTCGGCGTTTTGCGCCAGGGTTGCCTGCAGGCTGACGGCCATTTGTGGCGCACTGCTGCCGAACGCGACGACGCTCAGACCGATGATCAGTGGCCGTACTTGCAAGCGTGCCGCCAGGCCCACGGCGGCTCGCACCAGCAGTTCGGCACCGCCGATGAGCAACAGCAGGGCGCCGAACAATTCGATCAGGCTGAGCAGCGGTAGGGCGGTGAGTAGGGAAATGGCCGGGCTCCGTCTATCAGTCGTCGAGGGCTTGCACGCGCACCCGTGCGGTGCCGCTGCGCAACATGCCCAGTTGTTCGGCGGCTGCGCGGGATACGTCGATCAAACGACCACGAGTATACGGGCCGCGGTCGTTGATGCGGACCACGACGCTGTCGTTGTTTTTCAGGTTGGTGACTTTCACCCGAGTGCCGAACGGCAACTGGCGATGGGCGGCGGTCAGGCCATTCTGGTTGAAACGCTCGCCGCTGGCGGTGCGCTTGCCATGGTGCCGGGCACCGTAATAAGAGGCGACGCCGGTCTGGTCGTAGCCGTGTGGATCGACCGTCCCACTCTGGCTGGCGCAACCGGCCAGCAGGGACAGCAGGGCGCAGGCGCCGAGGAGACGCTTCATGTAGGGTTTTCCAACGACAGATAGGGGAGCTGGCCAGTGGGAGCAAAGCCAGTGGAAACAAAGCCAGTGAAAGCAAAACCTGTGGGAGCAAAGCTTGCTCGCGATGAACGATAACGCGGTCCACTGATGGATCGAGGTGTCTTCATCGCGAGCAAGCTTTGCTCCCACAGGCTCGCTCCCGCAAGGGCGAAGGGAGCCAGGCTTGATATCTGGCTCCATGGCAATCAGCCCTCGAGCTTGCTTTTGAGCAGTTCGTTGACC
This sequence comes from Pseudomonas sp. CFII68, assembly GCF_000416195.1. Taxonomy (NCBI): domain Bacteria; kingdom Pseudomonadati; phylum Pseudomonadota; class Gammaproteobacteria; order Pseudomonadales; family Pseudomonadaceae; genus Pseudomonas; species Pseudomonas sp. CFII68. The sequence continues at coordinate 5,534 of NZ_ATLN01000023.1, read as the reverse complement.
TGTTGCGGGTTGGCCTTGCCCTTGGAGGCTTTCATGGCCTGGCCGACGAAGAAGCCGAACATCTTGCCGCGCTTGGCTTCGTCTGCCGCACGGTACTGTTCGACTTGCTCGGCGTTGGCCGCGAGCATTTCATCGAGCACGGCGGAAATCGCGCCGGTGTCGGTGACCTGCTTCAAGCCGCGCTTCTCGATGATCTCGTCGGCGCTGCCTTCACCAGTGGCCATGGCTTCGAACACCATCTTGGCGATCTTGCCGGAAATGGTGTTGTCCTTGATCCGCACCAGCATGCCGCCCAGTTGTTCGGCCGAGACCGGCGACTCATCGATTTCCAGGCCCTGTTTGTTCAACAGGCTGCCCAGCTCGACCATCACCCAGTTGGCCGCCAGCTTGGCGTCGCCGCCGATGCTCACGACTTTCTCGAAGTAATCGGCCTGTTCGCGGCTGGTGGCCAGGACGTTGGCGTCATAGCTCGACAACCCGAATTGCGCCTGGAAGCGCTCGCGTTTCTGTGGTGGCAGTTCCGGCAGGGTGGTGCGTACCTCGTCGAGGAACGAGTTCTCGATGACCACTGGCAGCAGGTCCGGGTCGGGGAAGTAACGGTAGTCGTTGGCTTCCTCTTTGCTGCGCATTGGACGGGTCTCGTCCTTGTTCGGGTCGTACAGGCGGGTCTGCTGGATGACCTTGCCACCGTCCTCGATGAGTTCGATCTGGCGCTGGATCTCGCTGTTGATCGCCTTCTCGATGAAGCGGAACGAGTTGACGTTCTTGATCTCGCAGCGGGTGCCGAATTCGACCTGGCCCTTGGGCCGGATCGACACGTTGCAGTCGCAGCGCAGCGAGCCTTCGGCCATGTTGCCGTCGCAGATGCCCAGGTAGCGCACCAGCGCATGGATCGCCTTGACGTAGGCCACGGCTTCCTTGGCGCTGCGCATGTCCGGCTCGGAGACGATTTCCAGCAGCGGCGTGCCGGCACGGTTCAGGTCGATGCCGGTGGCGCCGTTGAATTCTTCGTGCAGGCTCTTGCCGGCGTCTTCTTCCAGGTGCGCACGGGTGATGCCGACGCGCTTGACCGTGCCGTCTTCCAAGGCGATGTCCAGGTGGCCCTTGCCGACGATCGGCAGTTCCATCTGGCTGATCTGGTAGCCCTTGGGCAGGTCCGGGTAGAAGTAGTTCTTGCGGGCGAACACGTTGTGCTGGCCGATCTCGGCGTCAATCGCCAGGCCGAACATCACCGCCATGCGCACCGCTTCGGCGTTGAGCACCGGCAGTACACCGGGCATGCCCAGGTCCACCAGGCTGGCCTGGGTGTTGGGCTCGGAACCGAATGTGGTGGAGCTACCGGAAAAGATTTTCGACCGGGTGGTGAGCTGGGTATGAATCTCCAGCCCGATCACGACTTCCCATTGCATGTGTTTCTCCTCAGAAGCCGGTTGGGGTGCGGGTGTGCCAGTCAGTGTTCAACTGATACTGGTGGGCAACGTTCAACAGGCGGCCTTCCTGGAAATACGGCGCGAGCAACTGCACGCCCACCGGCAGGCCATCGACGAAACCGGCCGGCATGGACAGGCCCGGCAAGCCGGCGAGGTTGGCGGTGATGGTGTAGACGTCTTCCAGGTACTCGGCGACCGGGTCACTGTTCTTGGCACCGAGTTTCCAGGCCGGGTTTGGCGTGGTTGGGCCGAGGATGATGTCGACCTCATTGAAGGCGGCCATGAAGTCGTTCTTCACCAGGCGACGGATTTTCTGCGCCTTGAGGTAGTAGGCATCGTAGTAGCCGGCGGACAACGCGTAGGCGCCGACCATGATCCGGCGCTGCACTTCGGCACCGAAGCCTTCGCCACGGGAGCGCTTGTACAGGTCGATCAGGTTTTCCGGGTTCTCGCAGCGATAGCCGAAGCGCACGCCGTCGAAACGCGACAGGTTCGAGGAGGCTTCTGCCGGGGCGATCACGTAGTACGCGGGAATCGCGTGCTGCATGTTCGGCAGGCTGATTTCCTTGATGACCGCGCCGAGCTTCTCCAGCGCCTTGACGCTGTTGTGGACCAGTTCGGCGATGCGTGGGTCGAGGCCGGCGCTGAAGTATTCCTTCGGCACGCCGATGCGCAGGCCCTGCAGCGAGCCGTTGAGGCTGGCGCTGTAGTCCGGCACTGGTTCGTCGATGCTGGTGGAGTCGTTCGGGTCGAAGCCGGCCATGCCTTGCAGCAGGATCGCGCAGTCTTCGGCGGTGCGGGCCAGCGGGCCACCCTGGTCGAGGCTGGAGGCGTAGGCGATCATGCCCCAGCGCGAGACGCGACCGTAGGTCGGCTTCAGGCCAGTGAGGTTGGTGAACGCAGCCGGTTGGCGAATCGAACCGCCGGTGTCGGTGGCGGTGGCGGCCGGCAACAGGCGTGCGGCCACGGCGGCGGCGGAACCGCCGGACGAGCCGCCCGGTACGTGCTCCAGGTTCCACGGGTTTTTCACCGCGCCGTAGTAGCTCGACTCGTTGGCCGAGCCCATGGCGAACTCGTCCATGTTGGTCTTGCCCAGGGTCACGGTGCCGGCGGCGGCCAGCTTGGCGACCACGGTGGCATCGTACGGAGCCTTGAAGTTGTCGAGCATCTTCGAGCCGCAGCTGGTGCGGATGCCCTGGGTGCAGAACAAGTCCTTGTGGGCAATCGGCGCACCGAGCAGGGCGCCGGTTTCACCATTGGCGCGCCGGGCGTCGGCGGCCTTGGCCTGGCTCAGGGCCAGCTCCTGGGTGAGGCTGATGAAGCTGTTGAGCTGCGGATCGAGCTGGGCGATGCGCGCCAGCAGGACCTGGGTCAGCTCTTCGGAAGAAAACTTTTTATCGGCGAGTCCGCGGGCGATCTCGGCCAGGGTCATGTGATGCATGAGAGGCTCTTTCCCTTTAGTCGATGACTTTCGGAACCAGGTACAGGCCGTTTTCGACCGCTGGTGCGATGGACTGGTAGGCCTCGCGGTGATTGGACTCGGTCACGACGTCGGCGCGCAGGCGCTGGCTGGCTTCCAGTGGGTGGGCCAGTGGTTCGATACCGTCGGTATTGACCGCCTGCATCTCGTCGACCAGCCCCAGAATGCTGTTCAGGGCAGAAGTGATGTGTGGAAGATCGGCTTCATTGAGGCCCAGACAGGCCAGATGAGCGATTTTTTCCACGTCGGAGCGTTCAAGCGCCATGGGATTCTCCAGTGGAAAACAAAACGGACGTAATCTGTCCGTGTGTTAGATTGTCGGAACACTACCGCATTTCTACGGGTCTATACCCGCGATTGTGGGGTTTGGTGCACAGAAAAGCGGCCAATTTAACATATTGGCGCCTTGCCCAAAATCCCTGTCGTTGTTAGAGTTTGCCGCACTTTTTTACCCACGCGTTGCCTAGGGTCCCTTTCCCATGTTCAAGAAACTGCGTGGCATGTTTTCCAGCGATCTTTCCATTGACCTGGGCACTGCCAACACCCTTATTTACGTGCGCGAGCGCGGTATCGTCCTGAATGAACCCTCGGTCGTGGCCATCCGCACCCACGGTAACCAGAAAAGTGTCGTGGCTGTCGGTACGGAAGCCAAGCGCATGCTGGGCCGTACACCGGGCAACATCGCAGCCATTCGCCCTATGAAGGACGGCGTGATCGCCGATTTCAGCGTCTGCGAAAAGATGCTGCAGTACTTCATCAACAAGGTTCACGAAAACAGCTTCCTGCAGCCCAGCCCTCGTGTGCTGATCTGCGTTCCATGCAAGTCCACCCAGGTAGAGCGTCGCGCTATCCGTGAATCGGCCCTCGGCGCCGGTGCCCGTGAAGTGTTCCTGATCGAAGAGCCAATGGCTGCTGCCATCGGTGCCGGCCTGCCGGTGGAAGAAGCCCGCGGCTCGATGGTCGTCGACATCGGTGGCGGTACCACTGAAATCGCGCTGATCTCCCTCAACGGTGTGGTCTACGCCGAGTCCGTACGTGTGGGCGGCGACCGTTTCGACGAAGCGATCATCACTTATGTGCGTCGCAACTACGGCAGCCTGATCGGCGAATCCACCGCCGAGCGCATCAAGCAGGAAATCGGCACGGCCTACCCGGGCGGTGAAGTGCGCGAAGTCGACGTACGCGGTCGCAACCTGGCCGAAGGCGTTCCACGGGCCTTTACCCTCAACTCCAACGAAGTGCTCGAAGCGCTGCAAGAATCGTTGGCGACCATCGTCCAGGCCGTCAAGAGCGCCTTGGAGCAGTCGCCGCCGGAGCTGGCGTCGGACATCGCCGAGCGCGGCCTGGTGCTGACCGGTGGTGGCGCGCTGCTGCGTGACCTCGACAAGCTGCTGGCCCAGGAAACCGGGCTGCCGGTGATCGTTGCCGAAGACCCGTTGACCTGCGTTGCCCGCGGCGGTGGCCGTGCATTGGAAATGATGGACAAGCACACCATGGACCTGCTCTCCAGCGAATAAGTTGGCTGGATCGTCTATGTTGTTCGCTCCCGGGCAGCACTTTGCAGTGCTGCCCGTTGGCGTTTATCTTCTGTCATTCGTATCCAGGCCGGTTTGATGCCGTATGAATAAAGAAAACATTTGCCTGGGAGGAGCGGCCTATTAAACCGCTTTTCGCCAAAGGCCCCTCATTGGGTGTGCGCCTGCTGGTGCTGACCGTGCTCTCGGTCGCGCTGATGGTGGTCGATGCCCGCTTCACGCTGCTCAAGCCTGTGCGCAGCCAGATGTCGCTGGTGTTGATGGAGTCCTACTGGATCACCGACTTGCCGCAGCGCTTGTGGCAAGGTGTGGCCAGCCAGTTTGGCAGCCGGACCGAACTGGTCGCCGAAAACGAAAAACTCAAGACCGAAAACCTGCTGTTGCAGGGGCGCATGCAGAAGCTGGCGGCCCTCACCGAGCAGAACGTTCGGCTGCGCGAGTTGCTCAATTCTTCGGCGCTGGTCAACGAGAAGGTCGAAGTGGCCGAGTTGATCGGCATGGACCCCAACCCCTTCACCCATCGCATCCTCATCAACAAGGGCGAGCGCGACGGCGTTGTCCTCGGCCAGCCGGTGCTCGACGCCCGGGGCCTGATGGGCCAGGTGGTGGAGTTGATGCCCTACACCTCCCGGGTGCTGCTGCTGACCGATACCACCCACAGCATTCCCGTGCAGGTCAATCGTAACGGCTTGCGCGCGATTGCCAGCGGCACCGGCAACCCGGAACGCCTGGAACTGCGGCACGTGGCCGATACCGCCGACATCAAGGAAGGCGACCTGCTGGTCAGCTCCGGCCTCGGCCAGCGCTTCCCGGCCGGGTACCCGGTGGCGACGGTCAAGGAAGTCATCCATGACTCCGGCCAGCCGTTCGCCATTGTCCGCGCGGTGCCGACGGCGGCGCTGAATCGCAGCCGCTACCTGCTGCTGGTCTTCAGCGACAACCGTACGCCCGAAGAGCGTGCCAACGATGCCGCCGTGGCCCAGGAAGCCCAGGACCGCCAGGGCGGCGAGTCGGCTGCCCCAGCGACAGCAACGCCTGCGCCTGTCCCGGTCACGGTGCCAAAACCACCAGTGCCTGCACCGGCGACGG